>NZ_JBSGBZ010000036.1:26909-82269 GCF_053601495.1 Streptomyces sp. NPDC004721 | reverse complement strand
TGAGCAGGGCGTCCAGGTCATTCGTCACAGATCGATCTTGGACGCCCTGTCCGCGTTCCCAAACGCACCGTCAGCATTCGGAATGACTCGTCTAGTTGGCGCGGGGCAGGTCAGTGCCAGGGATGCCCTGCCTTGCCAAGGGTCGGATCCCGCGGGTCGGTGCCGGGGCCGTGTCAGGTCAGGCAGCGAAGGCTTCGCCCTGTTCCTCGAGGCGGGCGAGGAGTTGGGGGTGGTGGAGGGTGGAGACCGGGGCGAGGAGGTCGGGGTGACGGAGCAGAGCCGCTGCCCGCCGGTCGCCGTCGTCGGGGGCGACCAGGCGGCGGAACTCCGGGGGCGTGGAGGCCGGTTCGGTCGCCTCGGTGAGCGCGTCCACCGCGCGCCCGGCCAGTTCGGGGTCGATGAGCAGGCAGGCGGCCCAACTCAGCACGACCTCGTCCACCCAGGTGCGCCAGGCGTACGCGTCCGGGTCGTCGGTGTCGACGCCGTCCGCGCCGGCGATCCAGTCCAGACGGGCCGAGCCTCCGGGGCCGGCCATCATCACCAGCGCGGCGTCCATCGGCGTCGGGTAGCGCAGCCGCGCCGCGACCGTCACCGCCTGGCGCGCCTGCACCTCGCACAGGGCGCAGGCCAGCGCGCCGCCGGACGCCGGGTACGCGCTTGTGAGCCAGTGGGTGGTCGCCGCGATGAGCGGGGAGAGATCTTCGTGCACTGCCAGGCCGTTCGAGCCGTTCACGGACAAAAAGGACTGCGTGAAACGGTAGCCCGCGCCCCGGGCCGAGCAGTATGACCCAGGCCGCCTCCGGGGCGTGGCTTCCGCCACATTCCCCTGCGGCCGTGAGCGGCGGTGCCCGACCGGAGGCGGCCCGGAGGCCGTTGCCCGTACGTACCGGTGCCGGTCAGGCCCCGGCGGAGAAGCGTTCCCAGACGCGGTGGGCGCCCAGAAGGGAGATGATCTCCTCCAGCATGGCGGACGGCCTTGCCCTCGGGCACCGTGGGCGTCGGGCCGTTCCTCCGCTCGTCGGCCGTTCCGCTGCGGGCCGCGGCCGCGTGCTGTCGGGGTACTGGTGGTCGCCCGCCGTGGGTCGCCGCCGAGCGCGTACCGCCCGCGCCATGGGCACCGTCAGGGCCTCCGAGCCGCAACGGGCCTGGGCCGCCCCGATTACAGTGACGCACCGGCAAAAAGGGGAGAGAGCGGTGCGGGTTCGGGCGGGGACGGCTTGGCGGGGTTCGGCCACAGTGGTGGTACTGCTGCTGGCCGGGGCGCTGACGGCGTGTTCGGGGGCGCCGCGGGAGGGTGCGTCCACCGTGCGGGCGACGAACGCGACGGGCGCGACGGACGCGGCCGTCCGCAGCGGGGGCACGATCGGCGCCCGGGGCTCGGTGTGCGAGCTTCCCGTCACCTTCGACGTCGCCGAGGGCTGGGAGGCCGAGGCGGTGGATCCGGCGGCGGCCGGCGACTCCCCCACCGGCAAGGAGGTCGCGGACGCGCTGCTGCGCCAGGGCCCGGTGACCGCCGTGTGCGAGGTCGACGCCAAGCCCGCGGGGAACATCGGCTTCCTCCGCGTGTTCACCGGCTCCCCGGGCGCGGGGGACGCGAACACTGCGCTGCGGGCCTTCGTCGCCGCAGAGGAGGGCGTGAGCGGGGAGACGTACCGCTCGTTCACGACGGGCGGACTCGAAGGCGTCGAAGTCGAGTACCTGCGTACGAGCGAGCTCCTGGACGAGTCGAAGAAGGAACGCGCCCTGGCCGTCGGCACGGCCCAGGGCCCCGTGGTCCTGCACCTCGGCGGCATGGACACCGAGGAACACGAACAGATGCTCTCCGCCTACGAGCTCGCCAGGCGCACTCTGCGCGGCGCCTGAGCCTCCCCCGCGGAGCGACGGGCCCGGCCGGCCGGTCTCCGGAGTACGGCGTCCGGTCGGCGGCTTTGGGAGGGGCCCGTACTCTGGGGGCCGTGCACATCTGTTTCGTCTGCAGCGGGAACATCTGCCGGTCGCCGTCCGCGGCGCTGGTGTTCGCCGAGCGGTTGCGCCGGGCGGGGCTCACGGACGCGGTTCGGGTCAGCAGCGCCGGCATCGGCCCGTGGCACGCCGGGGAGGCCATCGACGAGCGGGCCGGTGAGGTGCTGGTCCGGCACGGCTACCCGGTCCGGCACGTCGCCGCCCAGGTCGGCGCCGAGCACCTGGACGCCGACCTGCTCCTGGCCATGGACCGCGGTCACGAGAAGGCGCTGCGCCGGCTCGTCGACGATCCGTCCCGGGTGCGGCTGCTGCGCTCCTTCGACCCGGACGCGACCGGGGACCTGGACGTGCCCGACCCGTACTACGGCGGCGCGGAGGGGTTCGAGGAGGTGCTGGCCATGATCGAGGCCGCGACCCCGGGCCTGCTCGGCTGGGTGCGCGAGCGCCTGCCCACGTGACCGGGCGACCGCCCTCCGGCTCCGGCTCCGGCTCCGGCTCCGGCTCCGGCTCCGGCTCCGGCTCCGGCTCCGGCTCCGGCTCCGGCGAGGATCCCGCTGCCGCGGCCGCCCGGCTGACCGGGCGTGCGGCGGCCGGCCGCAGCCCGTCGGCGGCGAGCCCCACCGAGGTGACCCTCGACGACGGCGCGGTGGTCGTGGTCAAGGGCGGTGAGGATCCGCAGGCGGTGCGTGCCGAGGCCGCGGGGCTGCGCTGGCTCGCCGAGGCGGGCGCGGTGCGGGTCCCCGCCGTGCACGGCCACGACCGGCGCTGGCTGGTCACCGACCGGGTTCCACCCGGCCGGCCGAGTCCAGGGGCGGCGGCGCGGTTCGGCCGTGACCTCGCCGCCCTGCACGCCGCCGGGGCGCCCGCGTTCGGTGCCGCTCCGCCCGGCGGGCCGCGGGAGGCGTACATCGGACTCGCGCCGATGCGCAACGTTCCCGGCAGCGACTGGCCTGGCTGGTACGCCGAGTACCGGGTGCTCCCCTATCTGCGCCGCGCGGTCGACGACGGCACCCTGCGCCCCGCAGAGGCGGCCGTGTTCGAACGCGTACTGGAACGGCTGCCCGAACTGGCCGGCCCCGCCGAACCGCCCGCGCGACTCCACGGCGACCTGTGGAACGGCAACGTGCTGTGGGGCGCGGACGGCGAGGTCTGGCTGATCGACCCGGCCGCGCACGGCGGGCACCGGGAGACCGACCTGGCGATGCTGCATCTGTTCGGCTGCCCGCACCTGGACCGCGTACTGGACGGATACCAGGAGGTCGCACCGCTCGCCGACGGCTGGGCCGGCCGCGTCGGGCTGCACCAGCTCTTCCCGCTGCTGGTGCACACGGTGCTCTTCGGACGCGGCTACGCCGAACAGGCGGTCGCGGCGGCCCGCGGCGCCGGCCGGTGACCCTACCCGTCGCCCTCCACCAGCCGGGCGAGGTTGTCCAGGGCCATGCGCGTCCCCAACTCGTTGTCCGCGCGCGGCACCTCGTCGGGGATGCCCTCGTGCACGATCACGACCTCCGTCCCGCCGTCCACCTCGGCCAGTGACGTGGTCATCGTCATCGTGCCGTGCAGGGCGTCCTCGTCGGTCTCGAACGCGAGCACCTCGACCACCAGCCGATCGGGTACGAGCCGGGCGAAGTGCCCCCGGTAGGTGTCCGTGCGGGCACCCGACTTGCCCCGGGCGCCCGGCTCGTCGTACGAGAGGGACACCCGGAACGTGCCGCCCTCACGGGCGTCGAACGTGTGGACATGGGCGGTCATGCCGTCGGGGACGCGCCATCCCGCGACCGCGTCCGGGTCGGTGAGGGCCCGGTAGACGGCGGCGGGAGACGCCTGCACCCGCCGTGAAACCCGTGTGGCATACATGGCAGCAACGTACACACGCGGTGCCCGGAGCCGGGACCGAACCGTACGACACCGGACGGACGGTGCCTCACGATTGTCCCGGTTCTGTCACCAAGTGGCCCTGGAGTCCCAGGTGTTGCTCCCGCACATTCACCGCGTGCTAAGAAATACGGCGTCACAGTGGCGCGTAGCGTCCCACGGGGACGCCGCACGCCATGTCGGTCCGGTCCGTGAGGGCCGTAGGGGGAAGGTGTCACCTCAGTGAACCGCATGCGCACGACCGTCGCGGCGCTGGCCGCGGCCGGTGTCGTCACCGCCGCTCAGCTGGGCTTCGCCGCGGCCGCTTCCGCGGCGACCGCCGCACCGCAGAGCTCCGGCTGCCCGATCAACATCGTCTACCCGTCCCGTTTCTACGTGGACCACAACGGGTGGGTGACGAACGGCGGCCTGTACTTCGGCATCAAGAGCAAGACCACGAAGCAGTTCAAGAACGTCACGTTCACGGTCACCAACGTCAAGAACATCCGCTTCGGCACGGCGACGCCGAAGGGCGGCAAGATCAGCCACAGGACCTCGCAGACCGTGTCGGTCCGCACCACGACCTTCAAGGGGAAGGCAAGCCTCGGCTTCAAGGTCCGGACGCACCTGCTGAACACCAGGAGCTACAAGGTGAAGTTCACCCTGCACGGCTCCGGCTGGAACTGCGCCGTCAACCAGGGCACCTGGGGCGCCTGACCTCGCGCGCACCGGACGGCCGGCGACCGTTTCGGTCCCCCGCCACCCTGCGTGCCGATGCCCCCGGCCCCTGCGGCCGGGGGCATCGGCACGCGCGGCCGAGGCGCGGGAGTGCGCGGGACCGTGACGTGCCGGGACCATGATCGGTGCGGCCCGGATACACACGTGACCGCGGGGTACGCTGCGATTGCCGGCCGGTTACGGGCGATGCCATGTGCGCACCGGTGCGCATGGCGGGGAGAAGGGCGGGTGCGGATGGACTGGCGCGAGTTCGCCGAGCAGATGGCCCAGCTGGCCCGGCGCCTGCTGGCCCAGGACTCCGCGCAGGAGACGCTCGACGAGATCGTCCGGGCGGCCGTCGAGCTGATCGACGGGTGCGAGGCCTCCGGGATCCTGGCCCTGCGCAAGGGGCGCGCCGTGACGCTGGCCGCCTGCGGGGACATGGTCCGGGAGTCCGACCGGTTGCAGGGCGAGGTCGGCGAGGGCCCCTGCTTCGACGCGGCCCGCCGCGTCGACGGGGACCGCCTCTTCCGCATCGCCGACCTCACGCAGCCGCAGCCGGCGTGGCCGCGGTACGCGCCGGCCGCCCGCGACCTGGGCATCGGCAGCATGATGGGTTTCCTGCTGTACACCCACGACCAGGACTTCGGCGCGCTCAACCTCTACTCCAGCCGTCCCGGCTCCTTCACCAAGGACAGCGAGACCGCCGGCTGGCTGTTCGCCTCGCACGCCGCCGTCGCCGTGGCGGGTGCCAGAACCGTCGACCAGCTCGAACACGCGCTGGAGACCCGGCACGCCATCGGTGAGGCCATGGGCATCCTGCGGGAGCGCCACGGCATGAGCGAGGAGGACGCCTTCGCCGTCCTGCGCCGCATCTCCCAGCACCACAACGTCAAGATCCGCGACGTCGCGCAGACCATCCGTACCGACGCCTCCAAGCAGAGCTGACACGGGCCGAGCGGGCCGGGACTCCCCTGCGCCGTCCCCCGGCTGGTGGGTGCTGAGCGGCCGGTGGACGGTGTCGCGGTCATATTCGGGGGGCCAGGACCGCCCGTTCGGGTGGCGCCGCCCGCGCGGGCGCCCTCCGCCCGCCCTCGTGACCGAGGGGGTGACTGCCTCTCGCCTCACGCGGCGCGGCAGTGTAGACATGGCTCATGGTCCGACTCCCGGGTCGTACCGGCCCCCGGTCGGCCCGCCGTCTCAGCGGACGGCGTCTCCAGCTCGCGTCCGGCCCGGCCCGGCGGGCGCACGAGCTGGCCGGGCATGGCCGATCGGGCCGGAGCAGACCGTCCGGGCTGCGGTCGCTCGGCGGGCGCAGCGTCGCCGGACAGGTGTTCCTGCTCCAGGTCGCCATCGTGGTGCTGCTGGTCGCGGCGGCCGTGGTGGCGCTGGTGCTTCAGGTGCGGCACGACAGCGGCCAGGAGGCCCGCAACCGCTCGCTCGCCGTCGCCGAGACGTTCGCCAACGCCCCGGGCGTCCGGGAGGCGCTCGCCGCCCCGGACCCGACGGCGGTGCTGCAACCGCGGGCCGAGGCGGCCCGCAAGGAGGCGCACGTCGACTTCCTCGTCGTGATGAACACCAAGGGGATCCGCTACACCCACCCCGAGCCGGACCGCATCGGCAAGAAGTTCGTCGGCGCCCTCCAGCCCGCGCTGGCCGGCGGCACGGTCGTCGAGCAGGTCGACGGGACGCTCGGGCCACTGGTGCAGGCCGTGGTGCCGGTCCAGGCGCCGGACGGCAAGGTGGTGGGCCTGGTGTCGGCCGGCATCACCACCAGGAACGCCGGCGGCCTCGTGGACCGGCAGCTGCCGGTCGTCCTGGGCGCCGCGGCCGTGGCCCTGGCCCTGGCCACGGCGGGGACCGCGCTGGTCACCCGCCGGCTGCTGCGCCAGACCCACGGGCTCGGCCCCCGGGAGATGACCCGGATGTACGAGCACCACGACGCGGTGCTGCACTCCGTCCGGGAGGGCGTGACCATCGTCGGCGACGACGGGAGGCTGCTGCTGGCCAACGACGAGGCGCACCGCCTGCTCGGCCTGCCCGAGGACGCCGAGGGCCGGCATGTGCTCGACCTCGGACTCGCCCCCGAGACCGCCGACCTGCTGGCCTCCGGCCGGATCGCCACCGACGAGGTGCACCTGGTCGGCGACCGGCTGCTGGCGGTCAACCAGCGGCCCACGGACATGGCGGGCGGCCCGTCGGGCACCGTGGCCACGCTGCGCGACTCCACGGAGCTGCGCGCCCTGTCCGGCCGGGCGGAGCAGGCGCGGGAACGCCTCAGCCTGCTCTACGACGCCGGGGTGGGCGTCGGCACGACCCTGGACGTGACCCGGACCGCCGAGGAACTCGTCCGGGTCGCCGTTCCCCGGTTCGCGGACTACGCCACCGTGGACCTGTACGACGCCGTGCTGGACGGCGAGGACCCGGATCCGGGGGCCGCGCTGCGCCGTACGGCCTGCGCCGGGATCCGCGAGAACACACCGCTCTATCCGCTGGGGCAGGAGATCCGCTTCGTCCCCTCCACCCCGCAGGCGCTCGGTCTCAAGGCCCGCCGGCCGGTCCTCGAGCCCCGGCTGGAGGCGGCCCCGGGCTGGCAGGCCCAGGACGCCGAGCGCACCGAGCGGGTGCTGGCGTTCGGCATCCACTCCCTGATCACCGTGCCCGTGCGGGCGGGCAATCTGGTGCTGGGCCTGGTCAGCTTCTGGCGGTCGGAGAAGGACGAGCCCTTCGACTCCGAGGAGCTGGCCCTCGCCGAGGAGCTGGTCGCCCGGGCCGCCGTCTCCATCGACAACGCCCGCCGCTACACCCGCGAGCACGGGCTGGCGGTCACCCTTCAGCGCAGCCTGCTGCCGCGCAGCCTGCCCGAGCAGAACGCGCTGGACGTCGCCTACCGCTATCTGCCCGCGCAGGCGGGCGTGGGCGGGGACTGGTTCGACGTGCTGCCGCTGTCCGGGGCGCGGGTCGCGCTCGTCGTCGGGGACGTGGTCGGCCACGGGCTGCACGCCGCGGCCACGATGGGGCGGCTGCGGACCGCGGTCAGCAACTTCTCCGCCCTGGACCTGCCGCCCGAGGAACTGCTCGGGCTGCTGGACGAGCTGGTCGGCCGTATCGACCAGGACGAGACGGCCGACGGTGCCGGCGCGCCCGTCACCGGCGCGACCTGCCTGTACGCGATCTACGACCCGGTCTCGCGCCGGTGCGCGGTCGCCCGCGCGGGGCATCCGCCGCCCGCCGTGATCGGGCCCGACGGGGACGTGACGTTCCCCGACGTGCCCGCCGGTCCCCCGCTCGGGCTGGGCGGGCTGCCGTTCGAGACGGCGGAGCTGGAGCTGGCGGAGGGCAGCCGGCTGGTCCTGTACACGGACGGGCTCGTGATGGACCGGGAGAGGGACATCGACACGGGCCTCGAGGAGCTGCGCACCGCTCTCGCCTCCGCCGGCGAGTCGCCGGAGGACACGTGCCGGGCCGTCCTGGACGTCCGGCGGCCGTTCCGGCCGGTGGACGACATCGCGCTGCTCGTGGCCCGCACTCGCGCCCTGGGGCCCGGGCAGGTCGCCGAGTGGGACGTGCCCGGGGAGGCGGCGGCCGTCGGGGGCGTGCGCGCGGCGGTGATCCGGCGGCTGGCCGAGTGGGGACTGGACGAGCTGACGTTCACCACCGAGCTGATCCTGAGCGAGCTGGTCACCAACGCGATCCGGTACGGCGCCGAGCCCATCCGGGTCCGGGTGCTGCGTGACCGCGCCCTGATATGCGAGGTCTTCGACAGCAGCAACACCTCCCCGCACCTGCGCTATGCGGCGAGCACGGACGAGGGAGGCCGCGGACTGTTCCTCGTCGCGCAGCTATCCGAGCGGTGGGGCACCCGCTACACGCCCACCGGCAAGGCAATCTGGGCCGAGCAGCCACTGCCCTGAGACGCTTCTCCCACCATCGAGTCTCTTGGAGCCCTTTTGGCGCACGACACCCCCGGCACGACCGCACCGGCCGGCAGGACCGCGCCGCAGGGCGCGGCCCGCCGCAGCGTCCTCGCCCTGGTCGGCGGTTCGCTCGTCGCCCTCCCCCTGCTCGGCGCCCGGGGCGTCGCCGCGGCCCCGGGCCTGGACGCCCCGGCGAAGAAGGAGGTCGCCATGAAGCTGGTGTCGAGTGCGGAGAACTCCACGCTCGACTGGAAGGCCCAGTACGCGTACATCGAGGACCTGGGCGACGGACGGGGCTACACGGCCGGCATCGTCGGCTTCTGCTCCGGCACCGGCGACATGCTCGGCCTGGTGCGGCACTACACCGACCGCAGGCCGCACAACGTACTGGCCGGGTACCTCCCGGCGCTGCGCCAGGTCGATGGCACCGACTCGCACCGGGGACTGGACCCCGGCTTCCCCGAGGACTGGCGCAGGGCGGCGCGGGACACCGCGTTCCAGCGGGCCCAGAACGACGAGCGCGACCGCGTCTACTTCGACCCGGCCGTCGCCCAGGGCAAGGCGGACGGGCTGCGCGCCCTCGGCCAGTTCGCCTACTACGACGCGACCGTGATGCACGGCGGCGGTGGCCTGACCGGTTTCCGCGGCATCCGCGAGCGGGCCTTGCGCACGGCCCTCCCCCCGGCCCGGGGCGGCGACGAGGTGACGTATCTGAACGCGTTCCTCGACGCACGCCTGTGGGCCATGCGGCAGGAGCCGGCCCATCGCGAGACCAGCAGGGTCGACACCGGGCAGCGGGTCTTCCTGCGCCAGGGCAACCTCGATCTGGAACCGCCGCTGGACTGGAAGGTGTACGGGGACGGCTACCACCTCGGCTGACGCCGCGGCGGACCGGGGCCCCGCGCTCGGCGTCAGCCCAGGGCGCGGTCGAGGTTGTAGGCCGCGCTGATCAGGGACAGGTGCGTGAAGGCCTGGGGGAAGTTGCCCTGCTGCTCGCCGGTGGGGCCGATCTCCTCGGCGTACAGGCCGAGGTGGTTGGCGTAGGTGAGCATCTTCTCGAAGGCGAGTCGGGCCTCGTCGAGGCGGCCGGCCCGGGTGAGGGCCTCGACGTACCAGAACGAGCAGATGGAGAACGTGCCCTCGTCGCCGCGCAGCCCGTCGGGGCTGGCCTGTGGGTCGTACCGGTAGACGAGCGAGTCGGAGACCAGGTCGCCGGTCAGCGCGTCGAGGGTGGACAGCCACTTGGGGTCGGTCGGCGCGATGAACTTCGCCAGCGGCATCATCAGCATGGCCGCGTCCAGTACGTCGCCGTCCTCGTGCTGGACGAAGGCCTGCCGCTCGGCGGACCAGCCGCGGTCCATGATGCGGCGGTAGATGGCGTCCCGGCTCTGCCGCCAGTGGGGCAGGTCGGCGGGCAGGCCGCGGCGGTTGGCCAGCCGCATGGCGCGTTCGACGGCCACCCAGCACATCAGGCGCGAGTACAGGAAGTTCTTCCTGCCGCCCCGGGTCTCCCACACCCCCTCGTCGGGCTGGTCCCAGTTCTCGCACACCCATTCCACCAGCGCGGACACGTCGTCCCACTGGGCGCTGGAGATGGGCTGGGCCCACTTGTCGAAGAGGTAGATCGAGTCGATCAGGGCGCCGTAGATGTCGAGCTGGAGCTGGTCGGCGGCGGCGTTGCCGACCCGCACGGGCGCGGAGCCCCGGTGCCCCTCCAGGTGGCCGAGTTCGCGTTCGGGCAGTTCACTGCGGCCGTCGATGCCGTACATGATCTGCAGCGGGCCGGTGGCCTTGCCGTCGCCGGGGCTGATGTGCCGGGTCAGGAAGCGCATGAACGCCTCGGCCTCGCCGGCGAAGCCGAGCCGCAGCAGCGCGTAGACGGCGAACGCGGCGTCGCGCACCCAGACGTAGCGGTAGTCCCAGTTGCGCTCACCGCCGACCCGCTCGGGCAGGCTCGTGGTGGGTGCGGCGACGATGGCGCCGGTCGGGGCGTAGGTGAGCAGTTTGAGGGTGAGGGCGGAGCGGTGGACCATCTCGCGCCAGCGGCCGCGGTAGCGGGACTGCGCGAGCCAGCGGCGCCAGTAGGCGACCGTGGCGCAGAACTGCTCCTCGGCCTCGGCGTGGGCGCACCGCCGTGGGGCCACCTCGCCGCCGACCTGGTCCAGCGCGAAGACGGCCGACTCGCCCTCGGCGAGCTTGAAGTCCGCGCGCAGGTCCGTGCCGTCGCTCTCCAGGGGCACGGTGGACGTCAGGGCGAGGGACAAGGTCGCCGACTCGAACAGGGCCGTGCAGCCCTCCAAGCGGACCGTGTGCGGGTCGGCGCCGTAGTTGAAGCGGGGAGCCACCCGGGCCCGGAACGGCAGGGTGCCGCGTACGCAGAGCACGCGCCGGATGAGCCGGTGCCGTTCGGTCTCGGCGGATCCCTGCCGGTCTCCGGACACCGGCATGAAGTCCTGCACCTCACCGACGCCGTCCTCGGTGAAGAACCGGGTGATCAGCACATTGGTGTCGGGGAAGTAGAACTGCTTGGTGCGCACCGCCTCGGCCGCGGCGAGCTCGAAGCTGCCGCCGCGCTCGGCGTCCAGGATCGCGGCGAAGACGCTCGGGGCGTCGAAGGCGGGGCAGCAGTACCAGTCGATCGTGCCGTCGGTGCCGACGAGGGCGACACTGCGCAGGTCGCCGATCAGGCCGTGGTCGGCGATCGGAACGTAGCGGGGTGGGCCCGTCTCGGGCCCTCGGCTTCGGGTGTCGGCCATCGCGGCTTCCTCCTGTCCCCCTCGCATTCCCCCTCGCACGGAGCGGTACTCGCGGCTCCCGCGATTCCTCCAGCTTAGGAGCGGTCTTCCGGATGCAGGGCGCCGTCCGACGGGCAATCGTGGGAGGAGGTCCCGCTCCCGCAGCACGAGGGCCGCAGTCCGGACCCGGGCGGGGACCCAGCCGGACCCGAGGAGGACACATGTCGACGTCACAACCCGATGCATCCCGCGAGCCCGGGGAGCGCTGCACCCCGGACGACGTGCTCCACGCCCGTACCGGCACCGACGTCTCGCCCGAGGACGTGGTGCTGGCCGCGGGCCGCGACATCACCCCGCGCAACCTGGAGTGGGCCAAGCGCAAGATCGAGACGGAGGGCCCGGCCGCCCTGGACAAGCTGCTGCCTTAGGGGCTTTCGTGTGGATCAGGCCGGCCCGCGAGCCCGGCCTGATCCACACGAGAGGCCGTAGGTCTTCCGGGCCGTGTGCGAGGGATCGGAGCCCTGTCGTTCCGGTCCCTTTCGTTCGTCCCTTTCGCTTGCGGGCGTCGCTCTGCGAGACTCCGGGGCGTGCCCGACTTCGACATGATCGTCATAGGATCCGGACCGGGCGGCCAGAAGGCCGCCATCGCCGCGGCCAAGCTGGGCCGCCGGGTCGCTGTCGTCGACAGACCCGACATGGTCGGCGGGGTCTCGATCCACACCGGAACCATTCCCTCCAAGACCCTGCGCGAGGCGGTGGTCTACCTCACCGGACTCACCCAGCGCGATCTGTACGGTCAGAGCTACCGGCTGAAGGAGGACATCACCGTCGCCGACCTGACCGCACGCACCCAGCACGTGGTGGGCCTCGAGGTCGACGTCATCCGCAGCCAGCTCTCCCGCAACCATGTGGCCCTGCTCGCCGGGACCGGCCGCTTCGTCGACGAGCACACCGTCGCGCTGCGCGAAGTGAACGGCGAGGAAAGGCTGTTGACCGCCGAACACATCGTCATCGCGACCGGTACGCGGCCGGCCCGTCCGGACAGCGTGGAGTTCGACGGACGCACCATCATGGACTCCGACAACGTGCTCACACTGGAGCGGGTGCCACGGTCGATGGTCATCGTCGGCGCGGGGGTCATCGGGATGGAGTACGCCTCCATGTTCGCCGCGCTCGGCAGCAGGGTGACCGTCGTCGAACGGCGGCCGGGCATGCTCGACATGTGCGACGTCGAGATCGTGGAGTCGCTCCGCTACCACCTGCGGGACCTCGCCGTCACCTTCCGCTTCGGAGAGACGGTGGCCGCCGTGGAGCGGCACGAGAACGGCACGCTCACCGTGCTGGAGAGCGGCAAGAAGATACCGGCCGACGCGGTGATGTACTCGGCGGGCCGGCAGGGCCTCACCGACGGACTCGACCTGGAGAAGGCCGGGTTGAGCGCCGACGCGCGCGGCCGGATCGCGGTCGACGAGCACTACCGCACGCAGGTGCCGCACATCTACGCGGTCGGTGACGTGATCGGCTTCCCCGCGCTCGCGGCGACCTCGATGGAACAGGGGCGGGCGGCGGCGTACCACGCCTGCGGGGAGCCGGTCGGCAGGATGAGCGACCTTCAGCCGATCGGCATTTATACAATCCCGGAGATCAGCTTCGTGGGGCGGACCGAGGACCAGCTCACCGAGGACCGGGTGCCGTTCGAGGTGGGCGTCTCCCGTTACCGGGAGCTGGCCCGCGGGCAGATCATCGGTGACTCGCACGGCATGCTGAAGCTGCTGGTCTCGCCGGAGGACCGCACGCTGCTCGGGGTGCACTGCTTCGGCGCCGGGGCCACCGAACTCATCCACATCGGGCAGACGGTGATGGGCTGCGGCGGCACCGTGGACTACCTCGTCGACGCGGTGTTCAACTACCCGACGCTCGCGGAGTCGTACAAGGTGGCCGCCCTGGACGCGACGAACAAGCTGCGGCAGATCGACCGGATCGGGGGCTGACCCCGGGGCCGGGTCAGGGCTGGGTGCCGTCGTCCGGCAGCGTGTCGTCGTGGACGATGTGGACGGCGGCCTCCTCGGCTCCGGCGGCTCCCGCGTCGATGCCCATGTCGGCGGCGACCTCCTCCTTGGTGGTGTCGCCGCGGACACCCTCGTCCGGGGCGACGAGGCGGCCGGCGCGATCCCCGCCCGCCTCGGGGTCGACCGGTTCGCCCTCACCGCCGGGCAGGTCGCCCACACCGTCGCCCTCGGGCCCGGCCTCATCGGGCCGCTCCTGCGCCAGCCGCTGGTCGAGGCTCTCGCCCTCGCGCTGTTCGGCGGCCGTCGTGCCGAACTTGGTGACGCCCAGCGGCTTCTCCGGCGGGGAGTAGCCCTCGTCGAGAACGTCGTCGTAGGTCCGCTCCCCCACCGCGTTCTCCATGTCCGGCGGCGCGGCGTCTCCCTGTTCCTCGCTGTCCCCGGTGGGCTGGTAGACGTCTTCTGCCATCGGATCGGTGCTCACGGGTTCCTCCCTGGCGGGCCTTGCGGCGTGACCTGATCCGCGTTTCCCGCAGGGCCCGTCCCAATCACCCCGGCGTGTGGGAGGGAATGGTCCCGCGTCCGTCAGGCGGACAGCAGTCCGCGGCCGAGCCAGTCGGAGGAGTCGCGGACGCCGGGCAGGGCGAAGAAGTAGCCGCCGCCGGTCGGGGAGATGTAGTCGACGAGGGGTTCGTCGATCAACCGGGTCTGGGTGGCCTCGAACTGGCGGACGACGTCCTGCTGATAGCAGCAGAAGACCAGGCCCATGTCGAGGTTGCCGACGCTGTCGACGCCGCGATCGTAGTTGTAGCCGCGGCGCAGGATGCGGGAGGTGTCGGTGGCGGGGGTGCGCGGGTTGGCCAGCCGTATGTGGGAGTCCAGCGGGATCGCCGTGCCCTTGGGGTCCTTGGCGTACTGGGGAATGTCGGTCTCCTTGGCGCCGTCCAGCGGGGCGCCCGTGTCCTTGCGGCGGCCGAACATCTTCTCCTGCTCGGTCAGCGACACCCGGTCCCAGAACTCCACCAGCATGCGGATGATCCGGATCACCTGGTAGCTGCCACCGGCCGCCCAGGCCGGCTCACCCTGGCCGTCGCCCACCCAGACCAGGCGGTTCGTCTCCCGGGCGGAGGCGACGTCCGGGTTGGCGATGCCGTCCTTGAAGCCGAGCAGATTGCGCTGGGTGCCGGTGGGGCGCGGGCCGCTCTGGAAGCCGTCGACGCGCCACTTGATCTGGAGGGCGCCCCGGGTGTGCCGGGCGATGTCGCGCAGTGCGTGCAGCACCGTGTCCTGGCGGTCGGCGCAGATCTGCAGGGACAGGTCGCCGTGGCACTCGGCGGGGTTCAGGTTGTCGTTGGGGAAGGTCCGCATGGGGATGAGCCGCCGCGGTATCGCCTTGGCCAGCCCGTAGCGGTCGTCGAAGAGGGAGGCGCCGACGCCGACGGTGACGGTGAGGGAGTCGGCGGGGATCTCGGGACCGAGGATGCCGTTGTCGGACGGCGGGGCACCGACGCCGAGGTCGGTGGGGGTGCCGCCGGCGGTGAGGAAGCGGGCCCGCTCGGTGATGGTCCGCAGCAGTCCGGCGAGTTCCTCGCGGTCCTCGGCGATGACGTCGAAGGAGACGAAGGCGGCGGCCGCGGGGGCGGGCGTGAGGACGCCTGCCTGGTGGACGCCGTGGAACGGGACCGTGGCCCCGCCGGTGCCGTCCGCGGCGTGCGCCTGGCCCGCGCCGCTCTGGGCGAGGGCGAAGCCGCCGCCGGCCAGGACCGCGCCGACGGCACCGGCGCCCAGGGCCGTCTTGACGAAGGTGCGGCGCCCGTGGCCGGCGGGGCAGCCGCCCTCGGGTGCGGACGTTTCGGCGGACGGCATGGAGCGGTTCCCTCCGGTGCGTACGGTCTCGGGTGTCACGGCGCGCGGTGCGATCATCAGGCGGACTTCCGGATCTCCAGCAGGTCCGGTACGGGGGCGAGGTCCTCCAGGAGCTGTCCGGTGGCCCCGTCGAGGCGGGCCCGGGTGATCGCGTCGAGCCGGTTCACGGGGGTCCAGGCGTTCCCGTGGTGGGCCGCGTCGAGCAGCTTCCGCAGCCGGGCGGTGTCCGCGTCGAGCGTGGGCAGCAGGTGCGGGGCGCGGGAGGTCAGCAGCGGCTTGAGCACGGTGAGCAGTTCGCTGGTGCCGGCGAGGTTGGCGTCGGCCGTGGCCAGCTCGGTGCCGCTGCCCTGGTCGGCCTGGCCGGTGAGCTCGAACTGGAGGGTGTTCTCGAGGATCTCGTGGGCCCGCAGCGGCAGGTCACCGGGGTCGAACGCCTGCGTGGGGAAGGCCTTGCGCAGGCCGGCGGCGTCGTCGGCGAGCTGCTGAGCGGGGGCCGTCAGGCGGTCCGCGCTCTGGCCGTGCCACAGGCCGTACTCGATGCGGTGGAAGCCGGTGAAGTCCTTGTCGTCCACTCCGCCGGGCAGCCCGTCGGGCCGGCCGTTGATCTTCTTGTCGAAGTCCTCGAAGGTGCCGTAGGCGGCGCCGAGGGAGGAGTAGGTGCGGTGGGCGGTCAGCCAGTCGGCGCGGGCCGCGTCGAGGTCGCCGCCCTGGATGTCGGCGTTCAGCCGGCCGGTCTGGGCGACGAGCGTGGCCAAACCGCGTTCGACGTACTGCCTGTACTCCTTGAGCGGGGTGGCGAGGTCCTGCTCGGACACCGGGACGACCGCCGTGGCCCCTGCCCCGCCGCCGACCCGGACGGCCTTGGAGGTGACGGCCGTGCCGCCGGCGGGCACGCAGCGCCAGGCGTAGCTGCCGCCCGCGACGGTGGCGACCAGGTCGCGGGTGGTGCCGGGGGCCAGGCCCTCGATCTCGCCGTAGACCGCGTTGGTGGCCGGGTCGATCAGGTACACCTCGGACGTCTTCGACCCGGTGTTCTGCATCTGGAACGTCTGGCGTCCCGGCTGGGGCGCGGTGAAGCCCTTGCCGCACTCGGTCTCCGAGACGGCGACGGTCTGGGCTCCGGCGGGCTTGGGCCGTCCCAGGGCGACCACGAGCCCGGCGACGACCGCGGGCACCGCGACGACGGCCACGGGCACGACCCAGGCGGGACGCCCCCGGCGGGCGACGGCCGCCCGCGCGTGCGGTTCGGCCGGTGTCTCGCGGACGCCGCGGTCCGGCCTCCGCGCCGGGTCAGCCCCCTCGGCCCGCACCCCACCGGCGCCGCCACGACCGGACGGGTCGTCGGCCCCGGAGGCTGCGGGGGTCCCGGCGTGGAAGGCGTCAGGCGTCTCCGTCCGGGAAACGGCGGGCGTCTCGGGCCGGGAAACGGCGGGCGTCCCGGCCCGGGAAACGGCGGGCGCCTCGGCCCGGGAAACGGCGGGCGCCTCGGCCCGGGAAACGGCGGGCGTCCCGGGCCGGGAGGCGGCGGGCTTCCCGGCCCGGAAAACGGCGGGCGCCTCGGCACGGGAGGCGGCGGGCTTCCCGGCCCGGAAAACGGCGGGCGCCTCGGCCCGGGAGGCGGCGGGCGTCCCGCTAGCCGCCACTGTCGTCGCCGCAGTGGCGGCACCCGCGTGCGGCCCGGCGGCGGCTCGGTCCCCGCCCTCGGCGGCCGCCCCGGCAGGGCTGCCGTCCGGGGCCTCGGCCCCGGCAGCGGCACGCGGCCCGCTCGCGGCGGCTGCCCGAGGCCCGCTCTCGGCGTCGGCGCCCCGCGCGGCCTCCGGCAAGGCAGCGGCCGTCGTGCCGGTCGGCGCCGTGACGGGCACCGGCTTCGTGGCGCGCGCCGGCTTCGTGGCGCGCGCCGGCTTCGTGTCGCGTACGCCCCGGACGAACAGGGTCATCACCACGGCGAGGTAGCCGACGTAGCCGAGGACCTGGAGCCAGGTCATCGTCGGGGTGAGGTTGAAGACGCCCTGGACGAGGGTGCTGTACCAGGAGCCCGCGTCGACGGTGCCGCCGAGGTCGACGGCGTACGCCGCCTTGCCGGGAAGGACTCCGCCCTCCTGGAGGTCGCGCAGGCCGTAGCCGAGGACGCCGGCCGCGATCACGATCAGTACGGCGCCGGTGGCTGTGAAGAACTTGGTGAGGTTGATCTTCAGCACCCGCCGGTACAGGCCCCAGCACAGGCCGGCCGCAAGGACCAGACCGATCCCGGCGCCCGTCAGCGGTCCCGCGGACTCGCCGGCCGCGCGGGCGGTGGTCCACAGGAACAGGGCCGTCTCCAGGCCCTCTCGGCCCACCGCGAGGAAGGAGGTGAGGATCAGCACGCCGGCGCCCATACCGAGCGCGCCGGCCACCTTCTCCTTGATCTCACCGGAGAGGCTGCGGGCGGAGCGGCGCATCCAGAACACCATGGCGGTGACGAAGGCGACGGCCACGACGCTGAGGGCACCGCCGAACGCCTCCTGCGCGGTCGCGGACAGCGAGGCCGCCGTGAAGGTGAGCACCGCGCCGAAGCTCATCGCGAGCGCGATGGCCGCGAGGACGCCGGTCCACACCTGCGGCAGCCGGGACTTGGCTCCGGCCCGGACCAGGGTGGCAACGAGGATGGAGACGATCAGTCCGCCTTCGAGTCCCTCTCGCAGCCCGATCAGGAAACTCGGAAACGCGTCGTCCCACATACCGTCGGCCCCTCCCTGGCACACCGCCCCGGCCGCTCTGGGACCGGGTTAGCGAAGGCATGCCTAACTTCGTGATCCATCATGACTACAGGCGTGTAGTCGGCTGGTCATGAAGCGGCAATGGGCCGGTAAAGGTCGGCGTGGGTACGGGAGTCCTCGGTCACAACCGATCTCGCCGCGCTGGCGACGCGTATGGGTCCGACCGGGCGATCTGGTTCACTCGTTCGGGCGATCGCGGGAACGCCCGGAGGGTCTCCGTCGTCTACAGTGACGTAGACGGTCTACAGATTTGTAGTCACTCGGCCGGTGCCCTCAGCCGCGCGCCCGCCGACCCGACGGAAAGGGCCCGCGACGATGATCGCACCCCCGCACCTGTCGTCGCAGCTCGCTGTCAATGTGCTGGACGCCCAGTCGCTGCTGGCCGCCTTCGGCGTGCTCGGCGTCGGCGTGGTGATGTTCGCCGAGACGGGGCTCCTGATCGGCTTCTTCCTGCCCGGCGACTCGCTGCTGTTCACCGCGGGCCTGCTGTGCACCGGCACGGCCGACCGGGGTGTGCGGCTGTCGCTGGCCCCGTTGCTGGTCGCGGCCGTCGTCGGCGCGCTCGCCGGCTCGCAGTGCGGCTTCCTGCTGGGGCGCAGGGCGGGCGGCGCCCTGCTCGCCCGCAGCCGCTCCCCGCGCCTGCACGAGGGCGCCGGTCGCGCCGAGGAACTCCTGGAGCGGTACGGGTTCGCGAAGGCGATCGTCCTGGCCCGTTTCGTGCCGGTGGTGCGTACGGTGCTCAACCCGATGGCCGGCGCCCTGGGCGTGCCGACCCGCACGTTCACCCTGTGGCAGGTCGTCGGCGGTCTCGTCTGGAGCGTCGGCCTCACCCTTGCGGGGTACGCGCTCGGCTCCTCCGTCCCGAACATCGACAAGTACCTGCTCCCGGTGATCGGACTTATCGTGATCGTGTCGCTGATCCCGCTCGTCCCGGAGGTCCTGCGCTCGCGCCGGGCCGCGAAGGCCAAGGAGGCGCGCGGATGATCCTCGCCCTGTCGGGCTCGTCCATCGACGGCCCCCTGTACTCGGACGTGGTGGACCTGGCCCGCCGCTCCCCCGTGTGGTGGGACGACACGGTGACGGTGTGGTCGGCCTACGGCCTGGCCGTGTTCGCCGTGCTGATGCTCGCGGTCTGGTGGCGCTCCCGCCGAGTGGACGCCGGGACGGCGGTCATGGCCCTGGTGCTGCCACTCGTCGTGGTGCTCGCCTACGCCGTCAACTCGCTGGTGAAGCTGCTCGTGCACGAGGTGCGCCCGTGCCGCACGCTGCACGTGGTCACCCTGGAGGCCTGTCCGGCCCGCACCGACTGGTCCTTCCCCAGCAACCACGCGGCGATCGCCGCCGCGGCCGCGGTGGCGCTGCTCCTCGTCTCGCGCCGGCTCGGCGCGATCGCCTGCGTGGCCGCCGTCGCGATGGCCGCCTCCCGGGTCTGGGTCGGCGCCCACTATCCGCACGACGTGGCGGCCGGGCTCCTGACCGGCGCCCTGGTGGCCTACGTCGTGATGAAGGCGCTGCTGCGCCGGCCGGAGATACTCGCCCGGCGCCTGGCCGCGACGCGGCTGCGGCCGCTGCTGGTGTCATGAGGCCCCGGGACACCGCCGACCTCGCGGGCAGTGCGGGGCTCGGCGCCTGGGCCGCGTTCGCCGTGCTCGGACTGGTCGTCGGCGGCCATGGCGCCCCCCTGTCCGTGGACGACACCCTGCTCTCCTGGTCCCTCGACCACCGCCCGGCGGTGGCGGTGGCGGTGGCCCGCGGGCTCACCGCCACGGGGACGGGGGTCGTCCCGTACCTGCTCGTCGCGCTGGCCGGCCTCGCCGTCGGCCGCACGGCCCGGCAGCGTGCGGTCGCGGCCGCTCTCGGCCTCGGCTGCCTGGTGGCGGGCCAGGCCCTGCGCTACGGCGTGATGGAGCTGATCTCCCGGCCGCGTCCGCCGCGGCAGGACTGGGCGGCCCACGCCTCGGCCTGGTCGTTCCCGTCCGGGCACACCAGCACGTCCGCGCTGACCGCCGGGCTGTTGATCCTGGCGATAGTCGTGCGTGCCCCGCGCGGCCGTGGGGCGGTCTGCCTCGTCGTCGGCTGCTGGGGTGTGCTGGTGGGGCTGACCCGGGTGTATCTCGGGGTGCACTGGTTCACCGACGTGATCGGCGGCTGGCTGTTCGCCGCAGGCTGGCTCGGGGTGTGCCTGTGCGCGGCGGCCTGGTGGCTGCCATCCGGCTTCGTGTCCGAGTTGACGACGAGATCCGGAGGGCCGGTGGAGGAACATGCGGACCAGGGTTCCGGCGGTCGAGGACGGTCACGCCCTGTGTGACGCCCCGGCGCCGCGGCCTGCACGACGATAACTTCGACCCACCCTCGACGCGAACCCACCGCCGCGACCGGCCGACGACGGACGCCGGGGGCGCCGGGGGGCGAACCGCGCGGCCACGAGCCGCCCACCGGGCAGCGGCTCGGCCACACCGGCGCGGGGCCCCGACCAACTGGTCTACGAGACCGCGCCGGTCGGATCCTCGCCGAACAGACCGGCCGAGGACGTTCTCGTCGGCGACGGGGGGTATCCCGCCGGTCGGTTCGGCGCGGGGGTGTGCTCGGCGGCCGCACGGCGCTGCGCGCCCCGCCGGGCCAGGGCCGGGCCCGCCCAGGTGGCGAGCGAGACCGCGGCGGCAAAGACCCTGCACGCCAACCGGCCCATGGCCGCGGACCGGGAAGGCCCGCAGGAGCGCGGCGCCGACCCGCCCCGGCCGGGAGACACACCGCTGTCGCGGGCCGTTGCCCCCAGTCGTGCCACCAGGCCCGCGGGCACGGCGCGTTGGTGACGGGCGGGCGGATCCAGGCGTCAGGGGCCGGTGGTCTTGCGCGCCTGGGGCGCGACGTACAGGCGCAGGTCGCCGAAGCGGTGGGAGGGCCAGGTGCGGGCGTACGCGGGCGGGGTGCCGTCGGCGGTGGTGAGGGCGGCGACCGGCAGGCGCCGTGCGGCCTGATCGATGGCCGCCGGGGTGCTGTTGGTGTTGGGGCCTGCGGTCGCGGCCGAACCGCAGCCGGTGTAGAAGG
Organism: Streptomyces sp. NPDC004721; assembly: GCF_053601495.1. Lineage (NCBI taxonomy): Bacteria > Bacillati > Actinomycetota > Actinomycetes > Kitasatosporales > Streptomycetaceae > Streptomyces > Streptomyces sp. NPDC004721. The sequence goes on along the minus strand of NZ_JBSGBZ010000036.1, from coordinate 61,408 downwards.
CGATCGGGATGGCCTCCTCACCGGTGAGCAGACAGGGCGGGCGCACTCCGAGGCGGTGCAACGTGGCGGCGGTGCCGGACCAGGCGCGGCGGTCGACGGTGGTGCGGTGGACGGTGTGGGCGAGGACGGCGTACTGCACCCCCAGATGCCCGGCGAGGCCAACGGCGGCCAGGGACACGGCAAGCGGCCGCCACTTGCCGTTCGGCACTCTGAGGAGGTGGACGAGGGCGTCGGCGGCCGGGATCGCGAGCAGGGCGTAGGCGGGCAGCAGGAAGCGGGGCGCCGCGTATCCGATCATGAACAGGTACGGGAAGGCGGCCGTGGCCGCGCAGGCCAGCGCGACCAGCGTGGGCGGGCTCCGCCGGGCGCGCACGGCCAGGGCGAGGCCCAGCAGGGCGAGCAGCGGAAGGACGTACCACCAGGCGGTGACGGCCGGGTTCGGCTGCGCGCCGGTGCAGGGCCGGCACAGGGCGCGCCCGCCCAGGCTGCGCAGTTGGTCGGCCACGGCGAAGTGCCAGCCCAGGCCGCCCTGTATGGCGGAGCCGTCGGACAGCCGCTGGAACAGGCCCCCGTAGGCGACGTACGCCTCGATCACCCATTCGGCGGACCCTGCGACCAGTCCGGCGAGCAGCGCGGCGAGCGGCTTCCAGCTCCGCTCCAGCAGGGTGAGGCCGAGCAGGGGCAGGACCACCCAGACGGCGTCCATGGGGCGCATCAACGCCATGAGGGCGGCGCCGCCGGCCAGGCCCCACAGTGCGGTGAGGTCGCGCCGGGCGGTCCGGACCCGCAGACAGCAGCCCGCACAGGCGAGGGCGCCGATGGCGACCCAGTAGTTGGGCATGGCCTGCGGACCGTAGAACAGGGTCACCCACAGGGAGGCGAACAGGGCGCCGGCCAGGGCCAGGACACCGGAGCGGAACGCATGCCGCCACACGCGCAGGGCCAAGTACAGGGCGAGCCCGGAGAGCACCGCGAGATAGACGCGCAGCAGCGTGGTGGACGACGACCAGGAGGCGACCGGCGCGACCAGCAGCGAGACGCCGCGGGCGCGCGGGGCGCTGAAGTAGGCGGCCGGTGCGTGTCCGCTGACCTGGCTGACGTAGATGGACTCGTCCCAGCCGAGGCCCATGCCGGGCCGGACGAGGAGGAGTTGGGCGAGGGTGAAGGCGGCCGCCACCGCTGCCACGAGGACGTCGCCGCGGGCCCGGCGGGCGCGGGCGGAGCCGGACCCCGGTCCCGCTCGCCGCGTCCCGGCGAGTATGGCGTGCGTACTGTCGGCCATCTCCACCCCTCACCCCCGCACCGCGGGGTTTCGGACTCCCCGCGTTCCGCGCCGCCGGCGCAGGAACCAGGTAAGCAGGAACCAGGTAGGACGTCAGAGAAACAAGTAACACGTCAGGGAAAACAGGTACGACGTCAGGGAAAACACGGACAAACTAACCCGCGCCGCGCCCACGTGCCGGGCGGGACGCCGCCGGACGCCTGACCCCCTACGCGCTGTAAGGTTGAGGGCATGGCTGGAAGAGGGCCTCACGGCAGGGTGGAACGGCGCAGTTCGGGCGAGTTGGAGAGCGAGGTCCTCGCGGCCTTGTGGTCCACGGAGCACCCGCTCACCCCCGCCGAGATCCAGCTGGAGATCGGCGGCGGCCTGGCCTACAACACCGTGCACACCATCCTCAAGCGCCTGTACGACAAGGGCCTGGTGCTGCGCGAGGTGGACGGGCGGCGGGGCGCCTACCGGCCGGCCAAGAACGCGGCCGAGCTGACCGCCCAGGCGATGCACGACGCCCTGGACCGCGGCCCCGATCCGATCGCCGCCCTCCAGCAGTTCGTGACCGGGCTGAGCTCCGAGGAGGAGCGGGCCCTCCGTGAACTGCTCACCGGAGGCGCCGCGTGACGGTCGACGTCTACACCCCACTGGCGCTGTCCGCGCTGCTCGCCGCGATCAGTCCCGCGGTCGGCCGGCGGGTGGCCCCCGCCCTGGCCGCGCGCGTGCTGACCGCCGCTGCCGCGGTGACGGCCGCCGCCACCGTGTGGTCCCTCGTCCTGCTGGCCGCCACCCTCCTCAACGACGCCCCGCCGGTCGTCGCCGAGGCCCGGGAGGCCGGCCACGTCATCCCGGACCCGGTGCCCGAGGCGATCGGGATCGCCGCCTGCCCTGCCCTGGCGCTGATCGCCCACCGGCTGTGGCGGACCGTCCGCGCCGAGTACGCCACGCGCCGTACGCTGCGGCGGCTGTGCGAGGGGCAGCCGGGGGACACCGAACTCATCGTCGCCGCCTCGCCCGTGCCGCGGGCGTTCGCCATCCCCGGCTCACCGGGCCGGATCCTGGTCACCGCGGCGATGCTCGGCGCGCTGGAGCCGGTCGAGCGCCGGGTGCTGCTCGCCCACGAACGCGCCCATCTGGCGCACCGGCACGCGCTGCTGGTGACCACGGCAAGGCTGGCCTGCGCGGCGAACCCGCTGCTCGGGCCGGTCCGCGACCAGGTGGCCTTCCTCGTCGAGCGCTGGGCGGACGAGCGGGCCGCCGCGGCGGTCGGCGACCGCACCACCACCGCCCGCGCGCTCGCCCGCGCGGCGCTCACGGCCGGGCGGGCGGAGCCTTCGTGCGCGCTGGGCTTCACCGATCGCGCCGTCACCCGCCGTATCGCGGCGCTCCAGTCCGCCCCGCCGCCGTATCTGCGCTCGGTCGCGGCGGCCGTCCTCGCCCTCGGTGCGCTGCCCGCCCTGGGCGCCGCCGACGCCACGGGCGACCTGCTGCGTCTGCTGGTGCACATCGTCCCGTAGGCCGACGGCATCCCCTGCGGCGGGGAGCGCGCGCGTCAGCGGGCATTGGGCTTGCGGTGCGGGGGCTGCTCCGGGGCCGGCAGGTGCTTCGGCGGTGGGACCGGGCGGGCCGTGGCGGCTCCCGGGCGGAGCGTGACCGGGGTGTCGTGGTGACGGATCGTCATGGTCGGCCCGTCGAGCAGCGAGTACGTGGCGCTCTGCTGGGTGACCTCCACGCGCAGCCGGCGGCCACGGAACTGGAGTGTGAAGGCGAGGCGGCTGAACTTCTCCGGCAGCCGCGGCGAGAACCACAGCTCCTCACCGGCCCGGCGGGTGCCGCCGAACCCGACCACCAGCGCCTGCCAGGTACCGGCCAGGGAGGCGATGTGCAGCCCGTCGCGGGTGTTGTGCTCCAGGTCCTCAAGGTCCATGAGGGCGGCCTCGGCCGCGTAGTCGTAGGCCAGGCGCAGATGTCCCGCCTGGGCGGCGATGACGGCCTGCACGCAGGCCGACAGCGAGGAGTCCCGTACGGTCAGCGGCTCGTAGTAGGCGAAGTTGCGGGCGATGTGCTCCTCGTCGAACTCGCTGCCGCAGGTGTACATCGCGAGGACCAGGTCGGCCTGCTTGATCACCTGCTTGCGGTACAGGTCGAAGTAGGGGAAATGCAGCAGGAGCGGGTACTGGTCGGCGCGGGTGCCGGCGAAGTCCCAGCGCTGGTAGCGGGTGAAGCCGGCGTGCTGCTCGTGCACGCCCAGCTCGGCGTTGTACGGGATGTTCATCGCCTCGGCCGCGTCCCGCCAGGTGGCGCTCTCCTCGTCGTCGGCGCCGAACCGCTCTGCCTCGTTCGGATGGCGTTCGACGACGTCGGCCGCGGCCAGCAGGTTCGCCCGGGCCATGAGGTTGGTGTACGTGTTGTCGTCGGCGATCGCGCTGTACTCGTCGGGGCCGGTGACACCGTCGATGTGGAAGGTGCCGTGGTGGTCGTGGTGCCCCAGGGAGCGCCACAGCCGGGCCGTCTCCACCAGCAGTTCCACTCCGGTGTCGCGTTCGAAGTCCTCGTCGCCCGTCGTCGCGACATAGCGCACCACGGCGTGCGCGATGGCGGCGTTCACATGGAAGGCGGCGGTGCCGGCCGGCCAGTACGCCGACCCCTCCTGACCCTCGATGGTCCGCCAGGGGAACGCGGCGCCGCGCAGGCCCAGCTGGGCGGCGCGCTCCCGGGCGGCGGGCAGGGTGTTCTGCCGCCAGCGCAGCGCCTCGGTCACGGCGTCGGGCGCGGTGTAGGTGAGCAAGGGCAGCACGAACATCTCGGTGTCCCAGAAGGCGTGCCCGTCGTAGCCGGAGCCGGTCAGCCCCTTGGCCGCGATCGCCCGCTCCTCGGCGCGGGCGCCGGCCTGAAGGACGTGGAAGAGGGCGAAGCGGACGGCCTGCTGGATCTCCTCGTCGCCGTCCACCTCGACGTCGGCACGGGACCAGAAGTCGTCGAGGTACGCCCGCTGTTCCTCGACCAGGCCGGTCCAGCCGCCGGGCGCGGCGGCCGCCAGGGCCGCGTCGACCTGGTCGCTCATCGCCGGCAGGGAACGGGCGCCGGACCAGCCGTGCGCGACGAACTTCTCCACCCGCAGCCGCTCTCCCGGCTGGAGGACGGAGGTGACCGTCAGCCGGGCCAGGTGGGGATGGCTCTCGCTGTCGGTCCTGATGTGCTCGGGGCCGGAGACGAGGTGGTCGGCGGCCACGGCCACCCGCAGGCCGCTGTGCCGGGTGCGGTGGACCAGCCGCAGCCGCTTGCCGGAGGCGAAGTCGTCCTCCGGCTCCAGCGGCGACTCCAGAGCCATCGCCGCGCGGGGGTCTCCGTTGGACTGCGGCATCTGCTCGTTGGCCACCAGCTCCGACTGGATGACCACGCGGGCCTGGGAGCCGACGGGCTCCACCTCGTAGGCGACCGCGGCGATCGACCGCTGGGTGAGGGAGACCAGGCGGGTGGAGCGCACCCGGACCGTCGTGCCGGCCGGGGAGATCCACTCGCAGGTCCGCTCCATCACCCCGCGGCGCAGGTCGACGGTGCGCTCGTGGGAGACCAGCCGGCCGTAGCGCAGGTCGAACGGCTCGTCGTCGACGAGCAGCCGCAGCACCTTGCCGTTGGTGATGTTGATGAGCGTCTGGCCCGACTCGGGGTAGCCGTAGCCGGCCTCCGCGTACGGCAGCGGGTGCACCTCGTACACGCCGTTGAGGTAGGAGCCGGGCAGTCCGTGCGGTTCGCCCTCGTCGAGGTTGCCACGCCAGCCGATGTGCCCGTTGGACAGTGCGAAGACGGACTCGCTCTGGGCGAGGACGTCGAGACTGAGTTCCGTCTCGCGCACGGTCCACGGCTCGACGGCGTACGAACGGTGGGTGATCACGCGGATCCTCCTCCCGCGCCGAGAAGTTCGGCGAGGTCCTTGACGACCACGTCGGCGCCGTGCGCGTACAGCGCGTCGCGCTGGCCCACGCGGTCGACGCCGACGACGTATCCGAAGCGGCCCGAGCGGCCCGCCTCCATGCCGGCCAGCGCGTCCTCGAAGACGGCGGCCCGCCCGGCGTCGACGCCCAGGTCGCCGGCGGCGGCCAGGAAGGTGTCGGGCCGGGGCTTGCCGGGCAGCGCGCGTTCGCGGGCGACCACTCCGTCGATGCGGACGTCGAAGAGGTGTTCGGCGTCGATGGAGTGCAGGACGTCCCGGGTGTTGGCGCTGGAGGAGACGATCGCGGTCCGCAGGCCCTCGGCCCGGACGGCCCCGATGTAGCGCAGGGTGCCCTCGTACGCCTCCACACCCTCGGTACGGATCTTCTCCAGGAGGAGTTCGTTCTTGCGGTTGCCGACCCCGTTGACCGTCGGGGCGTCCGGCGGGTCGTCGGGGCTTCCCTCGGGCAGTTCGATGCCGCGGGAGGCGAGGAAGGTGCGCACCCCGTCGGCGCGGGGGCGGCCGTCGACGTACTCGTCGTAGTCGGCGATCTGGTCGAAGGGCCGGAAGCCGGCGCCCTCCCGCTCGCGCAGGAAGGCGTCGAACGTCTCCTTCCAGGCGGCCGCGTGCACCACGGCCGTCTTGGTGACCACCCCGTCGAGGTCGAAGAGGCAGACGGTGATGTCTTCGGGCAGACCGAGCTGTGTCATAAAGGCACCTTTCCCCGCATCGCGGCTTTGAGAGGGTGTCGAGTGCCACATCCGGCCGATCCGTATCTGACGTTCAGTCGGGGCGAACGGTCGTCAGTCCCGCGGCCATCGTGCTCCCGGCGGCGGGCGTACGCCGGTTGTGCGGGCGCGTCCTCCCCGCGGCGCCGGGATCCGTCCCCGCCGACCGGGTGACACACTGTGCCGTGTGCCGCCGACCTTCGACGACCTCCTCGCCCGTGCCCGAGCCCTCCAGCGTGCCCGGCAACGGGCGATCCTCGGGGTCGCGGGCAGCCCCGGCGCGGGCAAGTCGACCCTGGCCGAGCACCTGGTGCGGGCACTGAACGCGGACGGGGACGGGGAGCCGTGGGTGGCGCACGTCCCGATGGACGGCTTCCACCTCGCCGACGTCGAACTCGACCGGCTCGGCCGCCGGGACCGCAAGGGTGCGCCGGACACCTTCGACGCGGCGGGGTACGCGGCGCTGCTGCGCCGGCTGCGCGAGGAGCCGGACGAGACGGTGTACGCGCCCGGCTTCGACCGCGTCCTGGAGCAGCCCGTGGCCGGTACCGTCCCGGTACCGCCGTCGGCCCGGCTGGTGGTGACGGAGGGCAACTACCTGCTGCTGGACACCGGACTCTGGGCGCGGGTGCGGCCCCGGCTGGACGAGGTGTGGTTCTGCGAACTCGACGAGCCGGAGCGCGTACGCCGCCTGGTCGCCCGCCACGAGGAGTTCGGCAAGTCGCACCAGGAGGCGGTGGCCTGGGTCCTGGGCACCGACCAGCGCAACGCGGACCTGGTCGCGGCGACCCGGTCCCGCGCGGACCTGATCGTGCCGCGGTCGGCCCTGCCGCCCTGCACACGCGCGGCCTGAGCCCGCCCGGTCCCGGTCGTCCGGCGCGACGGGCGCCCCTGCCGCGTTGGACTATGTTGGGCCTCTGTGGGAGACAAAGGAGGCGCCTCGGTGTCATCGCCGCAGCAGGCGCGCGCACAGGCGTCCGCGATCACCTCGGGAAAGACGGTTGCGCGGGCGGAGGCCGCCCCTACGTCCCAGCTCAGAACGATCTTCGACGGGCCCCATCTGTCTCCCGGGCAGCGCCGCATCGCCCAGTACCTGATCGAGAACATCACCGAGGCGGCGTTCATGTCGATCACGGAGCTCGCCGACCGGGTCGGCGTCAGCCAGCCGTCGGTGACGCGGTTCGCCGCGGCGGTCGGCTTCAGCGGCTACCCGGCGCTGCGCGAGAGGCTCCAGTCCATCGCGTTGCGGACGCTGGCGGGCGGACCGGGCACGTCCGTGCAGGACCGGAGCAACGAACTCCAGGCGGCCGTCGACGCGGAGATCGGGAACCTGGAGAACCTGCGCCGGGACTTCGCCGACCCCGGCCTCGTGATCGACACCGGCCGCGCGTTGTCGCGCTCGACCCCGCTGACCGTGCTCGGCCTGCGCATCTCGGGGTCGCTCGCCGAGTACTTCGCCTACGCGGCGCGGCGCATCCATCCGGACGTGCGGCTGGTGACCCGCGGCGGCAGCGTCGCCTACGACGCGCTCTTGCAGGCCCGGGAGGCCGGCGGCAGCTGGGTGCTGGCCTTCTCCATGCCCCGGCACGCCCACGAGACCCTGGCGGCCGTCCGGGTCGCCCGCGACGCCGGGCTCAAAGTGGCCGTGATCACCGACCTGGCGCTCGGACCGGTGGCCGACGAGGCCGACGTCACCTTCGCCACCGGGACCGGGTCCCGCCTGGTCTTCGACTCCTACGCCGCGCCTGGCGTGATGTGTGCGGCCCTGCTCCAGGCCATGACCGACGCCGACCCGGAACGGACCCACGCCCGGCTGGAGGAGTACGAGCAGATCGCCGACCAGCACCACTTCTTCCTCCGGGACTGACCGGCTCACCACCGGTCTGCCACGGTCGGCGCGGCGTTGGAAGATCGCCGTCTCCGGGCGGGCAATGCAAGCGGGCATGAATGTTTACTTACTCCTTGCCAACCGAACGGCATATATAAATACTGCTCACGGATCACGCCCCGGACCAACCCCGGTACGTGCCACACCCTGCACGGGCACCCCGAGCCGCCGTCTCCCACCGGCGCCGGCACACGGGGTGCCGGGTCGGGCATCGCCTGCGCGAACGCCCGCGGCGGCCCCGGTCATCCCCTAGGCCGGGGCCGTTCACCTCGTCGTACCACCCCTCCACGACGCCGCACACCCGGAAGCGATGACCATGCCCCCGACGACCACGCGCCTCAGCCCGGACTGGCCCCGCCAGGTCAAGACCCCCGGCAGCTACGACTGGGAACGCTCCGCGGCCAAGTGGCTGCGCGAGCTCGTCCCGGCGCGCTACGGCAGCTACCCGGCGCTGATCCGCCACCCCGTGCTGCTCGCCCGCCATGCGCGGATACAGGTCGAGCAGGAGATCCGGGTGGCCCGCACCGCCCTCCAGACCGCGCGCACCGAACTGCCCCGTTTGGGCATGCCCGAGTCGGTCATCGAGCACACGATCAAGCTGTACGCCGCCGAACTGCTGCAACTCCAGCACATCGCCCGCAGCGTCCGCGCGGTGACGGAGGCACTCGTGGAGCGCGCCGGACACCGGTGAGACGTCCCGGCCGCGCTCGCCCAGCGCCGGGTCGCGCGTGAATCCGGGCCGGCAATCCGGTGATCGGACCGGCCGGTTTGTGCGATGCTCGACGCGTGACCAGCGAGCCCGCCGTTCCCGCGGAGTCCGGCACCGTCCCCGACATGGCGGCGCTGGCCAAGGTGGTGGCAAGGCAGCGGGCCGAGCTCGACCGGCTCGAGGACCAGGCGGCGATCTCGGCCGTACTGGAGCGGGCCAAGGGAGCGCTGATGGCGCTGACCGGCTGCGCCGCGGAGGCCGCGTACGAGGAGCTGCTGGCGCGTTCCAAGGCCGCGAACCGCACGCTCATGGAGGAGTGCTGGATCACGCTCGGCGCCCTTCGGTCCCGGCCCGACCACGCCGGCGCCGAGCCGGCCACCCCATCCCCCGCACCCGCGGGCGCCGCACCCTCCTCCGCACGGCCCGCTCCCGCCCGGACCGGGACGGACGTCCCCGACGGGAGCGGCGGCTCGGACGTGCTCGCCGTGCTCGGCCGGGCCCTGGTCCGGGTCGGCACCCCGCGGGACCTCGCCCGGTGCCTGCTGGACCACCTCGCCGTGCCCGTGGGGGCCGCCGCGGTGATGATCTACCGGCGGCTGCCCGCCGGAGGGCTGGAGCTGATCGGCCACGCCGGCATCGACGACGTGTTCGCCGACCTGTGGCGGCACGTGCCCCCGGTCAGCGGGGTGGCCGCGCGCCACGCCCTCGACACCCGCGAGGAACTGTGGCTGGAGGACCTCGACGCGGACAGCGAGCGGTACCTGCCGATCAGCGGCCCGGCCGGCCCGTGGCTCACCCGGGCCTGGCTGCCCGTGCTCAACGGGGACACGGCGGACGCCGTCATCGGTGTGCTGCGCGACCGCCCCGGACCGTTCCTCCCGGACGTCCGGGAGCTGTTGCGCGGGGTGACCCGGCTGTGCGCGGGCCGGCTGCGCGCCTTCGCCGCCCGGCCGGAGCCCGCGGTGGCGGGCGCCACGGACGGTGCCGAGGCGGTGGTCCGCGCCCTGTTCGACGCGCTGCCCGGCACCACACTGCTGCTCACCCCCCTGCGGTCACCGTCGGGCGAGGTCGAGGACTACCGCATAGACGCCGCGACGGCGCAGACCGTCGACACGGTCGGCCGCGGCGGACGCGAACTGGTCGGCCGGCGACTCCTCGAGTGCTGGCCGGCCATCGCCCGGGAGCCGTTGTGGCAGGGCTGGCTGGACACGCTGACCGACGGGGAGCCCTACGAGGGCGAGCCGTTCGCGCGGCAGGAACTGGTGGCGGGCGGCCAGGAGTTGTCCACGTACTCGGTGCGGGCCGCCCGCCTGGGCGACGGCCTGGTGGTCACCTGGCTGCGGCACGAGTCCTCCGACCGGCAGGAGCAGCGCCTGGCGGACATCCAGCGGCTGGGCCACCTCGGCTGGGCCACCTGGAACCTGGTCACCCAGGAGGCGTTCTGGTCGTACCAGGTCTACGAGTTGTGCGGCCGCGACCCCGGCGACGGACCGGTCCGCCTGGCCGAGCTGCCGGAGCTCGCCCTGCCCGAGGACGCGCCCGGGCTGGCCCGGGTGGTGCGCGAACTGCTCACCGAGGGCAAGCCGTTCGACGTGCCGTTCCGGATCAGGACGGCGGGCGAGGTGCGGCATCTGCGGCTCGTCGCGGAGGCCGTCCCGGACGCCGAGGGCACACCGGTCCAGGTGCACGGCTTCGTACAGGACCTCACCGCGCAGCGCAGCGCCGAACTCGCCCTCGTCGAGAGCGAACGGGCGATCCTGGCGCAGCACGGGATCCTCCAGGCCGAGCGGACGCTGGCGGGCCGGCTCCAGCACGCGCTGCTGCCGCTGCCGCGGCGGCCCGTGCGGCTGGCCGGGCTGCGGGTCGACGTGGTCTACCTGCCCGCGCAGTCCGGGATCCACGTCGGTGGTGACTGGTTCAGCGCGATCGAACTGCCGGGCGGCGACGCGCTGTTCGTGATCGGCGACGTCGCCGGGCACGGCATCGACGCGGTGGCCACCATGGCCCAGCTCCGGTTCACGGCCAAGGGCATGATCTTCACCGGTTCGGCGCTGACGGACGCGCTCCTCGGGCTGAACACCCTGCTGCTCCACTCCCGGGACACCAGTCGCACGGCCACCATGGTGCTGGCCCGCTACAAGCCGGCCGAACGCCGCCTGCTGTGGGCCCAGGCGGGACACCTGCCGCCGCTGCTGCTGCGCCGGGGCGAGCCCCGCTACCTGGACCGTCCGCGCGGTGTCCTGCTCGGGGCGACCGGAACCCCGGTGTTCGAGGAGGCGGAGTGCCGGCTGGAGCCGGGAGACCGGCTGCTGCTGTACACCGACGGCCTGGTCGAGCGGGCCGGGGAGGGCATCCAGGAGGGCCTGGAGCGACTCGCCGCGGCGGCCGCGACCGGCCGCGGCGAGCCGGCCGGTGCGCTGGGGCCGCTGCTGGCCTCGATGCTGGAGAGCGAACGCCGCGATGACGTCTGTGTCCTGGACCTCCGGGTACCTGGGCAGCCCGTGTAGGCCCCGCTCGCCGCGGCCGTCATCCCCCTCCCCCACCCCGTCCGCCCGGTTCATCCGTCGTCGGCCGTCGTGCGGGACTCCAGGGCGCGGCGGGTGTCGTCGCCGTAGACGCCGGTCTCGTCGCCGCTGATGCCGTACCAGAGCTGGAAGCGGGCGACGGCCGCCCTCAGTTCGCCGTCGTAGCGGCCGCCGGTGGAGCCGTCGCGGTAGACGTCCGGGACACGCAGGAGGCGTTCTTGCAGTTCGGTGACGTCCGGGCCGCTGTCGCCCTCGCGCAGGGTGCCGGGGCCGTCCGGGTCGGCCGACGGGGTGGCGGTGGGGGTCGCGGCCTGGATGGGCGTGGTGGCGACGCTCGCGGACGGCGGCGGTGGGGCCACTGCCGCGCCGGCGGCCTCGCCCCGGGCGGGCAGCAGGAGGGCGCAGCCGAAACCGAGCAGCGCGGCCGCGGCCACGGCGACCGCGACGGCGGCCCCGCGCAGTGAGCGCCCCGCCGCGTCCGGCGTCCGGACCGGCGCCCGACGGGGTGCGGGGCCCCGAGGCACGGGGCCCCCGGGTGTGGAACTCCCGGCCGGTGCGGCCGGGAGTTCCTCGGTCGCCGCGCCCTCCACGGATCCGACGGGCGGCCCCGGCGGATCCTCACCGCCGCCGGCGTCCCTCTGGTACTCCCTGAACTCCCGCATGAGTTCGGCGAGGGCGTCGGTCCGTCTGGGCCGGATGACGCGTACCGGCTCCAGGGGCGCCCCGCCGTGCGGCTGTTGGTGTCCGGGCGGTGTCGGCACACTGCACTCCTCACGCTCTGCGTCCGGGCCCATCCCGAGGAGTGATACGCGGCCGCCGCCCGGCCGGTTCAGCGCCGCCCGCGGTGCGGCGGGCGGTGGCGGCTCACCCCGTGGCGGCGAGAAAGCGGTGCAGGGAGGACTTCATCGCGGCGACGAAGGCGTCCCGGCGTGTGTCGTCGACGGCGTCCAGGGACAAGTACGGGTTGAGGTCCTCCAGTTCGACCAGCAGCAGTTCGCCGCTCGGGGCGCGGCAGGCGTCGACCCGCTGGATGCCGTGGGCGAGGGTGTTCCATTCGACGAAGCTCCGGGCGAACTCCAGGTCCTCGCGGGAGGGTTCGTGGGGGCTCAGCTCCCAGCGCCGTTCCGGGGCCGGGGCGTGGAGGGCGTACTGGAAGTCGTGGTCGACGAAGTAGAACGACACCTCGTAGGCGAAGTCGATGTGCGGCTGGACGAGGAGGGTGCCGTCGGCCAGGCCGGGCAGTTCCCCGGCGGGCACGATGCGCAGGCCTATGGAGTCGGCGCCCAGCTTGGGCTTGACCACGTAGCGGTCGGCCGCGGGCAGCCGGTGCAGGTCCTCGGGGCGGTCGACGGTGGGGATGACCGGGCGGCCGGCGGCGCTGAGATCGAGGAGGTACTGCTTGCCGGCCATGTCCGCGCGCCCGGTGAGCGGGTTGTAGACCGGTGTCTTCCGGTCCAGGGCCCGGGTCCGGAAGTCGTCGTAGGCCGCCTGGTATTCCAGGACGGGTCCGCTGTTGCGGACGACGACGGCGTCGAAGGCGTCCATCAGCGCTGCGGCGTCCCGGGGGTTGCACAGGGCCAGGTCGAAGTCCTCGCGCAGGCGCGAGGTGAGCCGGATGTCCTCGTCGCAGTAGCGGCGCCCACGGGCCGGGTACGCCAGGTCGGTGACGTAGAGCAGGCGGGAACGAACGGGCGGCATGGGCGTCTCCTGGAACGTGGTGTCCGCCGGGGCAGGGGGAGCGGGAGAAGGTGGGGAAAGGTTACTGCGCACACCACCCGATGCTCCCCCTTGCACTCGGTTCCCCCATCAGGCTGCACTGAGTGCCTTCTACGCCCGTCCAGATGCTACGTTCCCGTCCATGAGCTCCAGCAGCGCCGCGTCCCGCCGCGGCGAGAAGGCGCGGACGGCGGCCGGGCGGACGCCCATGCGGGAGGCCCTCGTGGCTGCGGCGTTCCGGCTGTTCCTGGAGCACGGCTACGAACAGACCACCGTCGACGACATCGTGGCGCTCGCCGGGGTCGGACGGCGGTCGTTCTTCCGCTACTTCCCCTCCAAGGAGGACGTGGTCTTCCCCGACCACGAGCGGTACCTGGCCGATATGACGGCCTTCCTCGCCGCCGGCGGCGACGAGGACGACCCCGTGCGGCGGGCCTGCGACGCGGCCCGCCTGGTCCTGCGGATGTACACCGAGGACCCGGCGTTCTCCGTCCAGCGCTATCGGATCACCAAGCGCGTACCGGGGCTGCGGGCGTACGAGTTGTCGGTGGTGTGGCGCTACGAGCGCGCGCTCGCCGGGTATCTGCGGACCCGGTTCGCGCAGCGGCGCGACGGGACGCTGCGGGCGGACGTGATCGCGGCGGCCGTGGTGGCGGCGCACAACAACGCCCTGCGCTCATGGCTGCGTTCGGATGGACAGGGCGACGCGGGTGCGGCGGTGGACCACGCGCTGAACCATGTGCAGGCCGCCTTCTGCGACCCGGCCGCCCCCCGCGCCGAACGGCGGCCCGGGGCGGCCCGGGAGGACGTGGTCGTCGTGGTCGCGCGGCGCGGAGCGCCCCTGTGGCGGGTGGTGCGGGAGGTCGAGACGGCGCTCGCGGAGGGCCGGCAGCCCCCGAACTGAGGGCAATTGAGGGTACGCAGTGCCTTTACGGGTGACACCCAGTGCCATACGCTGTGGTCGTGCACGGTGGCGCGACCACCGTGCCCATGCGTGCCCGGGTGCGCCGCGCACGAGGGATTCCGGCCGAGCGCAGGGAGTTGACCAGCGTGTACTACCACTCAGGAAACACCGTTCTTCCGGCAGCCGGCGCCACGACCGGCCTTCTCGAGCCCGCGGGCCGCGATGCGCGGGCCCTGTACTTCCAGCGCTGCACCTGGTGCGGGACGGCCGTGTACCACCGGCTGCTGTGCCCGGTGTGCCGGGGCAGCGACCTGCGCACCGAGCGCAGCGCGGGTACGGGCACGGTCCGCCACTCCACGGTGGTGAACCGCAACTCCCCCGCCGCGCGCAATGTGTCGCTGGTCGAGATGAGCGAGGGCTTCGTCGTACGGGGCCGGGTCATGGGGCCGCCCATCGGCATCCACGGCGGCGACCGGGTCCGGCTGACCACGGCCAAGGACCCGGTGCGCGGCGAGCCGGTCTTCCAGCTGGTCGACGAGCCGTACGGCGCCTGGAGCTGACCGGCGGTCAACCGTCCACGACGGTGACCGGCCGTCAACCGCCCGCGACGTCCGAGCGATCCCGCTGCGGCGCGCTGTCGGGCGCGATGACCGGCCGGTCGTGCCCCGTGGGTCGGAGCGCCACGGCGGCGAGCGTCAGCATGGCGCACCCGGCGTAGACGCAGCCGGGCCAGGCGAGCAGCGCCGGATAGGCACCGGGGTGGACCAGGCGGTCCTCGGCGCCGATCAGGAAGGGCACCACGCGGGCGACGGTGACCACGGCCCACAACGCGAGCGCGACGCGGCTGAGCAGGCGGCCGCGGAGGGGTCCGTGGGCCAGCCAGATCATGGCGGGCAGGCACCAGATCCAGTGGTGGCTCCACGAGACGGGGCTCACCAGCAGCCCGTACAGCTCCACGGCGACCAGGACGCCGAGCAGGTCGTGCCGCCGTACGGCGGAGCGCAGGGCACAGACCAGCACCACGGTCACCAGAGCGAGCACGCACCAGAGAACCACGGCGGCGGTGATGTCCTGACCGAGCAGTCTGGCGACGGCACCGCGCAACGACTGGTTGCGCACCGACCAGACCGGGCCGACCCTGCCGGTGTCCGTGACGAGCGTGGACCAGTAGCGGGCGGACTCGCGCGGGGCGACACCCCAGGCGAGCGCCGTCGCCAAGGCGGCGGTCGCGACCGCCCACGCGGCGGCCCGCCACTGCCGGGTCGCCAGCAGGTACAGCCCCCCGACGGCCGGCGTCAGTTTTACCGCCGCCGCCAGGCCCACCCCCGCTCCCCTGGCCAGTGCCGCACGCGGCACGGCCAGGCCCCACAGGACCACGGCACCCAGAAGCAGATTGACCTGGCCCTGGTCGAGGGTGTGGCGCACGGGTTCCAGCCACAGCCCGGCGGCGGCCCAGAGCAGGGCGCGCTGCCGGACCCCGCCGCCAGGACGCGGGCCCAGCAGCCGCACCGCGCACACGGCGACGACGACCAGGGCCGCCACGGACAGCGACTGCCAGAGCGCGACCAGCGCCCCCCAGGGAAGCCGCGCCAGCGGCAGGAACACCAGTGCGGCGAAGGGCGGGTAGGTGAACGGCAGCCGAGGGATGGGCGGGGTGGTGCGCAGCGCGTAGTCGTACAGGCCGCCGGAGAGCACGTGCGGCGCGGCCTCGCGGTAGACACGCAGGTCCAGCGGGTGTGTGGGGTGGGTGACTACGGCTACGACGTGCACCGCCAGGGAGACGGCCAGGCACCAGCCGGCATGGCCGGTGAGCCACTGTCCGATCCCCCGGCTCCTGGCCCAGATCCCTCGCACCGCACCAGCCCCGTCGTCTCGCAGCGCCCCGCACACTAGCCGAGCGGGTACCGCGTGCGGCGGCTGCCACGCGGTCAGAGGGTCACGCGGATTCCGACGGTTCCTCCGAGGCCGCGGCGCAGCCTGCTGCCCAGCAGGGTGAGTCGGCCGATCAGCCCGTACTTGCGGGCGATCAGCCCCCGGTAGCGGGCGGTGGTGTCCGCGTCGCAGATCTCCGCCCGTGCCTCCACCTGTTCCCCGGTCGGATGCCCGCGCAGGTCGCAGGGGCCGACGAGGACGTCGGCGCGGTTGCGGATCCGCTTGACCTTCCAGGAGTCGGCGGTCGTCCACACACCGAGCGCGTCGCCGTCGCGCACCACCCAGACCGGGGTGGCGACCGGGGTGCCGTTCCTGCGATAGCTGGTGACGAGCAGGTACTTCCCCGCTCCGAGCCGCTCCAACAGGGTGTCGTCCATGCGCCGCAGTCTAGGTCCGGCGCGACGCGACGGTGGAAGACTCGGGCTGTGGTCCGGGACGACGAGGACGGGGAGGCAGGACGGATGGTGCGGGACGGGGTACGGGAGGTCGCCTGCGACGAGTCGGGGTCGGACGGTGAGAACCTCACCGACGGCAACACCGACGTCTTCGCGCACGCCAGCGTGCTGCTGCCGATGGAGTCGGCCGCCGGGTGCGTGCGGGAGATACGGAACCGGATCCGCTCGCCCGCGCAGGAGTACAAGGCCGGCCATCTGCTGCGGGAGAAGCACCGGGCGGTGCTGGAGTGGGTGCTCTCCCCTGCCGGGCCGCTGTACGGGCACGCCAGGGTGGACCTCACCGAGAAGGTGTTCTTCGTGGTGGACCGGGCCCTGGACCTGCTGCTCGGGGACGCGGCGGCCGCGGACGCCCTGTACGGCGCGGGGTGGGAGGCCTTCGGCGCGGGCGGATGGCGGCGGTTCCTGCGGGCGGCCAACCGGCTGCTGCGGGCCAGGAGCGACGCGGAGCCCGTGGATCCGGTGGACGTCTTCCTCACCGCTGTCGAGGAGTTGCGGCGTACGGAGGTTCCCGAACCGGCCGCGACGGTTCTGGAGCGGCTGGCCGGCAGCCGTGGGCGCGCCGAGGCCTACCGGGCACGGGTCGCCACCGGCCCGCCCCTGATCCCCGCGCTCAACCCGCTGCTGCCCGCGATCCTGCGCACGGCCGCGCTGTGGAGCGCGCCGCGAATCGCCGTGCGGCTCGTGCACGACCGGCAGAACATGCTCACTCCCGACCGCGTCGACTGGCTCCTGCGGACGGCCCGGCAGCGGGGCGTGACCCTGGACGGCGTGGAACTCGTCCACTCGCGGCTGGATCCGCGGGTGCAGCTCGCCGACTTCCTCGCCGGTGTCGCCCGCAAGCTCGCCTCCGACGAGCTGAACGGCTACGGCGACCCGGTGCTCACCACCCTGCTGCGCCCCTACGTCGGTGCGGCCTCCGTCTGGGGGGACGCCCCGAGCTGGATCCGCCTCGGCCCGATCCCGGACGGCCCCGGCCGGGAGGCGCGGGCCGGCTCGGGGGCGCCGCTCCCCTGTTGAGCGGGCGCGCCCGAAGGAGATCATCCAAGCGCTGAACGCGGCCGTGCCATGCCACGTATGGAGGAAGGGCGCTCAACGACCGTAGCGCCCCGCGGTGTTGAGACCGCGCGTTCGGGTTCGGGAGCCATTGATGGGGCACGCACGACGACGGGTCGTCCGGCGGGTGACACGGCTGACGGCCGTCGCGGGACTCCTCCTGGGAGGAGCGATGGTCGCGCAGGCGGCGATGGCGAGCGAGCCTCCCGGCGCCTCCGCCGCGCGCGGCTCCGCGGGGCCGGCCGGCACGTCCGGCCCCGATTTGATGGCCCGGCTCGGCACCTCGCGCACGGCGGGCAACTGGATCGGTTCCGACGGGCGCCCGGTGGTCGCCGTGACCGACGAGCGGGCGGCCGCGGAGGTACGGCGGGCGGGCGCCGATGCGAAGGTCGTGCGGCACAGCATGAACGAGCTGAAGGCGGCCACCGCGACACTACGCGCGGCGCCCCGGGTGGCCGGCACGGCCTGGATGATGGACTACCGCGCCAACCGGGTGACGGTCGAGGGCGACAGCACGGTCTCCGCCGCGGACTGGGCCCGGTTGACCAAGGTCGCCGGCAAGATCGGCGGCTTTGTGCGCATGGCGCGCACCGAGGGCGCCTTCACCACCCGTCTCAACGGGGCGCAGCCCATCCTGTCGACCGGCGGGCGCTGCTCGGCGGGTTTCAACGTGACCGACGGGCGGACCGACTTCATCCTCACCGCGGGCCACTGCGGGCCCACCGGTTCCCTCTGGTTCGCCGACGGCCAGGGCGACCAACAGCTCGGCAGGACGGTCGCCGGCTCCTTCCCGGGCGGCGACTTCTCGCTGGTGCGGTACGACTCCGGCAGCGCGGGCCAGGGCGCCGACGTAGTGGCGATCGGCGGCGGCAACGGCGTACGGATCACGGGGGCGGGCGATCCGGCCGTGGGACAGCGGGTGTTCCGCAGCGGCAGCACGAGCGGGCTGCGCGACGGCGAGGTGACCGGCCTGGACGCGACCGTGAACTACCCCGAGGGCACCGTCACCGGTCTCATCCGGACCACGGTGTGCGCCGAGCCGGGCGACAGCGGCGGTCCGCTGTTCTCCGAGGGGATCGCCCTGGGGGTGACCTCGGGCGGCAGCGGCGACTGCACAAGGGGCGGTACGACGTTCTTCCAGCCGGTCACCAAGGCGCTGTCCGCGCTCGACGTGCGGCTGATCGTGACCGACGCGCGGCAGGGCACGGGGCAGAGCGCGGAGCCGTCCGCCCCGGCCACCCACAGCGCCATCGCCCCCGGCGCGGCCTCCCCCGGCTCCGCGGCGCCGGTGACCGGCAGCGCCCACGGGACCGCGCTGCTCTCCCGGCTCTCCGACCCCGGAAACGTCGGCCCGGGTCTTCTGATCATGGGGGGCAGTCTGATCACCCTGGTGGCCACCCGCTGGATCCGTGCGGAACGGGACCGCAAGGCCTACCAGAGGTACTACTCGGCGACGTGGAGCTGATGGAAAGCACGGATGGCGACGGCCGGACCGACGGCGGAAGGCAGAGGTCGAAGCCGGCTCAGGCCGCCCTGTCGGAATGCGGGGCGGCCGTGGCCCACTCCATCACCAGGCGCTGGTACTCCTCGCGCTGCTCGGTGGTCAGTATCCCGCCCGACCTGAGCCACAGCGCCCGGATCTCCTCGTTGACCTCCGCGGCCGATCGCTCGGAGACGGGTTCAACACTGGTGGACATGCCGTGAAGCATATGCCGCCCGACGTGAAGGCGCTGTGAATAAGTACGAGCTATACGGGCATATCGGACCGTGTCGCTCATCACGTCAATTCGGCAGGTCACCGGCGCGAGTTCACACTCGGCCGACGGGTCGCGGCGTCGGCCGTGCCCGTGCCCATACCGTCAGGTGCCCGGCTTGCGCCCGTAGACGAACACGTCGTCGCCCTTCTTCAGCAGCGACCAGTACTTCTTGGCGTCCTTCGGCGTCATGTTGACGCAGCCGTGCGAACCCGGCGGGTTCCACATGCTCAGGCCGACGGAGTGGAAGGCCTGGCCGCCGTCGAAGAACTGACTGTAGGGCATCGGCACGTTGTAGAGGGTCGAGACGTGGTCGATGTCCCGCCAGTAGACCTTCTTCAGGCCGGTGCGGGTCGTGTACCCCTTGCGTCCCGTGCGCACCGGCACCGGCCCGTAGACGAGCCGGCTGCCGTCCTGTATCCAGCTGAGCTGGAGAGTGAGGTCGACACAGGCTATGCGGCCCTTGTTCACCGGGCACTTGCCGCTCTTGTTGGGCTTCTTGCCGACGGCCTTCTGCTTGTTCATGAGGTTCATCACGCCCCAGGTGACGGAACCCGCGTAGCCGATGTTCGGCGTGATGCCGTGCTTGTTCTGGAAGGCCCGGATGGCCTTGCAGTCGGCGGCCGACTGCCGTCCGTCGACCGGCCGCCCGAGGAACTTCTCCACCTGCTTCTGGTACGGCCCCGCCTGCGTCGTGCAACTCGCCGCCTGCGCCGGTGCGGTACCGAGCGCGAGCGTGAGCGGCGCCACCAGTCCCGTGACGCCCAGTACGACCGCTCCCCGCCTGCCGATTTCCTTCATAACGGCCTTGCCCCCTAGGTGCGTTCCGGCACTTCCCGACACCTAGACCCGTGGCGGGGCACATCGGTTGCAAGGGGGCGCGTGCCGAGACGAAACGGTGACACGCTCCCGGCGGACGCGGCCGGGGCCGGGACCGCTCAGGTGTCCCCCTCTTCCCGCTCCTCCTGAACGGCCGCACGGAAAGCGGTGTTGACCGCGGTGAGGCCGCCGTCGACGGTCAGGGTGGTGCCGGTGATCCAGGCCGCGTCGCGGGAGGCGAGGAAGGCCACCGCGGCGGCGATGTCCTCCGGTTCGCCGACCCGGCCCAGCGGGTACAGGCCGCGGACCCGGTCGAGTTCGGCCTCCCGCCCCTCCCAGGCCGAGGTGCGGACCGTGCCCGGCACCACCAGGTTGACGCGGACGCCGCGGGAGGCGGCGTGCCCGGCGAGGGTGCGGGTGAGCGACGCCAGCCCCGCCTTCGCCGCGCTGTAGCCGTGGTTGCCGAAGTCCTGGACGCCGTTGACCGAGCCGATGCTGACGATCGCTCCTCTGCCGCCCGCCGCCAGGTGGGGCAGGGCGGCGCGGCAGCAGCGGTAGGCACCGGTCAGGGTGATGTCGAGGTCGCGGGCCCACACCGCTTCCGGGTCGTCCTCGAACAGCGGGGTGTCGGGCGTGCAGTGGGCCGCGCAGTTGACCAGGACGTCGAGGGATCCGAAGGCCTGGACGGCCAGGTCCACGGCCGCCTGGACCGCGTCCCGATCCGCGACGTCCAACGGGTGCGCCCGTGCCGTGAGTCCGCGCTCGCGCAGCGCCGCCGCCGTGTGCTCCGCCACGTCCCCGTCCAGGTCGGTGACCAAAACCCCGGCCCCCTCCTCGGCCAGCCTGCGCGCGGTGGCCGCGCCGATGCCCCGGCCCGCGCCGGTGATGAGAACCCCATGTCCGTCGAACCGCCCACTGTCCGTCATGCGCCGAACCTACTTCCACGAAGGGCGTCTCGGGCAGTCAGCGCGCGGTATGTCCTCGCTCCCGCGACTTCCGCAACTCCCGGCGCATATCGGCGTCGTGGCCGGTGCACCGGGAGCAGCGGCGGTTCGGCGGGGCCCGGTCAGCGGTAGCCGGTCGGGTCGGCGGGCAGGCCCGCGTCCTGGACCTCGACGAGGTAGCGCCAGGCGTCGGGGCGGCTGCCGTCCAGGTCGGTGAAGCCGTAGTCCTGGGCGAGGCCGCCACTGGAGAGGGAACGGCCGTTCCAGCGGGCCACGTCCGGGTCCGCGGCCAGGGCGGCGACGGCGCGGCCCACATAGCGCGGGGTCTCGGAGATGGCGAAGTGCGGGACGCGGTCCAGGGCTTCGCGCCAGTTGTCCTCCCGGACCCCGAAGTGGTCGAGCATCAACTCCGAGCGCAGCCAGCCCGGGGTGAGGGCCACCGCCGTGGCGCCACGCGAGCCGAGTTCGTGGCCGAGTGCGAAGGCCATGCGCAGGACGGACGCCTTGGCGAGGTCGTAGAAGAAGTTGACGCGGTAGGTGTCCCGGTTGTACTCGGCGGTGCCGTCGGTCATCTCCACCACCAGGCCGCCCGGGTGACGCAGCAGCAGCGGCAGGGCGTGGTGGCTGGTGATCGCGTGCGTCTCCACCGCGAGCCGGAGCAACCGCAGTCCGTTGCCGAGGTCGTGCTCCCACACCGGGGTGTCCCACGCGAAGAGGTGCTCCGCGCCCCAGATGTCGTTGACGAGGACGTCGAGACGGTCCTGCTCGCGCGCGATGCGGTCCACGAGGGCGCGGACCTGGTCGGACTCGAGATGGTCGACCGGTACGGCGATGCCGTGACCGCCGGCCTCGGTGACCAGGTCGGCGGTGTCCTCGATGGTCTCGGGGCGGTCGTACTCCGAGCGGCGGGCGCGGGTGGTGCGTCCGGTGACGTAGACGGTGGCGCCGGCCGCGCCGAGTTCCACCGCGATTCCCCTGCCCGCTCCCCGTGTCGCCCCCGCGACCAGCGCGACCTTGCCTTCCAATGGGCCTGGCATGTCCGACCTCCCGATGCGTCTTCCGTCGATGCCGTCATCGAGGATGCCGGGGAAACCGGACATCTTCTGTCGCCTTTCGGCGCGGGAAACGGCACACGTGGGCGGGCCGCACGAGCGCCTTCCGGTCTCGTGCGGCCCGCCACCCGGGCTCCGGGCTCGGTTCTCCAGCCTCAGTGCCCGCGGGCGATCCACTCCTGGAGGTGCGGGGCCTCGGCGCCGATGGTGGTCGGGTCGCCGTGGCCGGTGAGGACCTTCGTCTCGGGCGGCAGCGTCAGCAGGCGGTCGCGGATCGAGTCGATGATCGTCGGGAAGTGGGAGTAGGAACGACCGGTGGCGCCGGGACCGCCCTGGAAGAGCGTGTCGCCGGTGAAGACCACGCCGAGTCCGGGGTCGTACAGGCAGATCGCGCCCGGGGCGTGGCCGGGCGTGTGCATGACCTTCAGATCGGCGCCGGCCGCCTCGATGACCTGCCCGTCGACCAGGTGCTCGTCGGGGTCCCGGTTCGGGTGGGTCATCTTCCACAGCGGCAGGTCGTCGGGGTGCAGCCAGATCGTCGCGCCGGTGAGGTCGGCGAGCGCCGGGGCCGCGTCGATGTGGTCGTTGTGGGCGTGGGTGCACACGATGGCGGTCAGCCGGCGGTCGCCGACCGCCGCGGCGATGGCCTCGGCGTCGTGGGCGGCGTCGATGACGACGGCTTCATGGTCGTCGCCGACGATCCACACGTTGTTGTCGACGTCCCAGGTGCCGCCGTCGAGCGTGAACTGCCCGGAGGTGACGAGGCGTTCGATGCGGGCGGCCATCAGAGCACCACCACCGAGCGCAGCACGTCGCCGTGGTGCATCCGCTCGAACGCCTTCTCCACCTCGTCCAGTTGGATGGTCTCGGTGACGAACTTGTCCAGCGGCAGGCGTCCCTGCAGGTGCAGGTCGATGAGCATCGGGAAGTCCCGGGAAGGCAGGCAGTCGCCGTACCAGCTCGACTTCAGCGCCCCGCCGCGTCCGAAGACGTCCAGCAGCGGCAGTTCCAGCTTCATCTCCGGGGTCGGCACGCCGACCAGGACGACCGTGCCGGCCAGGTCACGGGCGTAGAAGGCCTGACGGTACGTCTCGGGGCGCCCGACCGCCTCGATGACGACGTCGGCGCCGAAGCCTCCGGTCAGCTCGCGGATGGCCTCGACCGGGTCGTTCTCCTTGGAGTTGACCGTGTGCGTGGCGCCCATGGTGCGGGCGGTCTCCAGCTTGCGGTCGTCGATGTCGACGGCGATGACCTTCGCCGCGCCCGCCAGGAACGCCCCGGCGATCGCCGCGTCGCCGACACCGCCGCAGCCGATGACGGCGACCGAGTCGCCGCGACCGACGTTGCCGGTGTTGATCGCCGCGCCGATGCCGGCCATCACGCCGCAGCCCAGCAGCCCGGCCACCGCCGGGGA
Organism: Streptomyces sp. NPDC004721; assembly: GCF_053601495.1. Classification (NCBI taxonomy): domain Bacteria; kingdom Bacillati; phylum Actinomycetota; class Actinomycetes; order Kitasatosporales; family Streptomycetaceae; genus Streptomyces; species Streptomyces sp. NPDC004721. The sequence goes on along the minus strand of NZ_JBSGBZ010000036.1, from coordinate 38,311 downwards.
GACCGACGGATCGACCTTGGTGCACTGACCGGCCGCCACCAGGGTCTTCTCGGCGAACGCGCCGATTCCGAGCGCCGGGGAGAGTTCGGTGCCGTCGGTCAGGGTCATCCGCTGCCGCGCGTTGTGGGTGTCGAAGCAGTACCAGGGCCGCCCGCGCAGACAGGCGCGGCACTTGCCGCACACGGCCCGCCAGTTGAGGATGACGAAGTCGCCGGGCGCGACGTCGGTGACGTCGTCGCCGACCGACTCCACGACGCCGGCGGCCTCGTGGCCGAGCAGGAACGGGAACTCGTCGTTGATTCCGCCCTGCTTGTAGTGCAGGTCGGTGTGGCAGACGCCGCAGGCCTGGATCCGTACGACGGCCTCTCCCGGCCCCGGGTCCGGCACGACGATCGTCTCGACCCGCACCGGTTCGTTCTTGCCGGGTGCGATCACGCCGCGCACTTCCTGCGCCATGGTGGTGGTCCCTTCCGTCGAGCGGTGTACGTCCCCCGACCCTACGTCCGACTGATCGGTAAGGGCACCGAGGGGGCCTCTGATCTGCGGGGACGGGCGGGCGAGGCAGGGGCGCCCGGCCTGCGGGGCGGAACGTCAGTGCTGGACGGCGGGAACCAGCAGGCCGAGGGCCTGGAGCCCGCCGACGGACGGGGCGCCCGCGGCGCTCGCGGGCAGCGCGGTCAGGCCGGTGACCGAGACGGCGAGTCCGAGGGCGGCGACGATGCGTCGAGTGCAGATCATGCCCTCGGCAACTCCCTCCGCGCCCGCCCGGACACGGGCCCGCGGCCGCGCTCACCCGTCAGGCGCAGCGCCCGGACCGCGCTTGCCGCGCCCGCCGGGGCGGAGGAGTCTCGAACGGTGAGGCCCGCCGCGGCCCGCTCCTCGCCGGGCCGCGGCCCTTGTAGGAGGTCGTCATGTCCACCTCGGCAAGCCCCGCCTTCGACACCGACACGCTCCGCCGCGGCATCGTGCAGGGCGACCGTGCCACGTACGTGGAGTCCTGCCGGTACGCGGACGGCGGCCGGGTCCTCGCGGAGTCCATGGTCTTGCTGCGGGACGGCAGGATCGCCGAGCGGATACTGATCCAGGCATGGGACGCATAGGCGGAAGGGCCGCGAGGTTCCAGGTCAGCTCCCGTCTGACCTGGACCTTCTCGGCCCGCGCCGGCCTGGGCCGGTCCCGCTCCACGCGGTCGCGCCGGCCGGGGCCGGCATCCACGGTGTCCCCCTGGCGTTCGCCGCGCTGGTCCGCTCGCTGCTGCGGGCGGCGCGGCCGCGTCCGGGCCGTACGGCGGTGCACGGCCATCGGCCGCGGCGGGCCGTGTCGGTTAGGGTGAGGCGGGGCCGTGACTGGCGCTGAGGTGGAGCACCACCGGGGAGCGGCCCACGCAGAGTCGTGAGCCGCGCGCCTGGGCAATTCCCCGAACGCCCAGGAGTGGACCATGTCCCAGGCCCGTTTGATGGACGGCACCGCGCTCGCCCGCCGTGTCGTCGAGGAGACCGCGCGGAAGGCCGCCGCACTCACCGAGCGCACCGGTACGGCGCCCTGTCTGGCGGCGGTGCTGGTCGGTGAGGACCCTGCCTCCGTCACCTACGTACGGATGAAGCAGAAACGCTGCCGCAAGGCCGGTATCGAATCCCGCCATGTGGCACTGCCGGCCGCGACCACCACCGAGGAACTGGTCGACACGCTGCGGTCGCTGTCCAAGGATCCCGCCGTGCACGGCATCCTGCTCCAGCACCCCGTCGGCGAGCACATCGACGAGCGGGCCGCGTTCGAGGCGATCGTGCCCGAGAAGGACGTCGACGGGGTCACCTGCGCCTCGTTCGCGGCGATGAGCTTCGGTCTGCCGGGGTTCGCGTCCTGCACGCCCGGCGGCATCCTGCGGCTGCTGGACGCGTACGACGTCGAGCTGCGCGGCCGGCGCGCCGTCGTGGTGGGCCGCAGCGCGATCCTCGGCAAGCCCGTGGGGATGCTGCTGCTCGCGCGGGACGCGACGGTGACGTACTGCCACTCACGGACCGCGGACCTGCCGGCCGCCGTGCGCGAGGCGGACATCGTGGTCGCCGCGGTGGGCCGGCCCCGGCTCATCCGCGGCGAGGACCTCAAGCCCGGCGCCGTGGTGATCGACGCGGGCTACAACCCGGGCAACGTCGGCGACGTCGACTTCGACTCCGCCGTGGAGCGGGCCTCGCTGATCACTCCGGTGCCCGGTGGGGTGGGCCCGATGACGATCGCCACGCTGCTGGAGCAGACCGTGACGGCCGCCGCCCGGCAGCTCGGGGTGTGAGCGGCGTACCGGGGCCGGAGCAGGAGTGAAGGCACCGACACCCCTCGGGTCGTTCACCGGCGGCGGGCGGCCTCGCGGCCATACTGGCCGTCGTGCGCGTAGCGATCATGACGGCGGGATCCCGGGGCGACGTCGCCCCCTTCACCGGACTGGGGCACGGCCTGGCTCTCGCGGGTCACGAGGTCACCCTGGTCACGCACGGATGCTTCGAACCGCTGGTCGCGGGCTCGGGCCTCGGCTTCCACCCACTGCCGGTGGACCCGCGGGCCGAGTTGGAGTCCTCGCGTGGCCGGGGACTCCACCGCAGCGCCTCCGGCACGGGCAAGGTGGTGCGGGCCGTGGGGCTGGTGCGGGCGGCCATCGCCCGGATGACGGACGATCTGATCGCGGCGGCCGAGAAGAGCGACGTACTGCTGCTCGCCGGCTCGCTCGGGCCGGTCGGGCACGCCATCGCCGAGGCGATGAACCTGCCCAGTATCGGCGCTCATCTACAACCTCTCTCCCCTACAAGGGAGTTCGCGCCTCCGCTGCTGGGTGGCGGGCACTGGGGCGGAACTGCGAACCGCCTCGCCGGACATGGAGTGAACCTGGCCGTGGAACGGGTCTTCTCGGCGGCCGTACCCGCCGTGCGGACCCGGCTGGGACTGCCGCCCGCCCGCGCGGGCACCGGCCGCCGCATCCGCCGTGGGCAGCGCCGGCCGGTGTACCACGGCTTCAGCCCGCTCGTGGTGCCCAGGCCCCATGACTGGCGCAGTGGGCTCCAGGTGTGCGGGTACTGGTGGCCGTACGACCGTTACACCCAACTCCCCGACGGCCTGTGGGACTTCCTCGACGCGGGCCCTCCGCCGGTCTACGTGGGACTGGGCAGCGCCACCGTGCCCGACCCCGGGCGGCTCAGCGACACCATCGTGCGCGCGCTGCGCCGGGCCGGACTGCGCGGTGTGGTCCAGCGGGGCTGGGCCGGGCTGGAGGCGTCCGGCGAGGACATGCTGACCATCGGCGAGGTCCCGCACTCGGCCCTGTTCCCGCGGCTGGCGGGCGTGGTGCACCACGCCGGTGCGGGCACGACCGCGGCCGGGCTGCGGGCCGGCGTCCCCGCGGTGCCCGTGCCCGTGCAGTTCGACGAGGGTTTCTGGGCCGATCGTCTCGTCGGCCTCGGCGTGGCCCCCTGCTCGGTTCCGCTGCGCAGCCTCACCGCGGACAACCTCGCCGCGGCCCTGGTCCGCGCCACCCGTGGCCACGGACATCGTGAACGGGCACGGGCCCTGGGCGCCCGGATCCGCGAGGAGAACGGCCTGGCCCCGGTACTGAAGGCGGTCGAACAACTCGCCCGCTAGGACCGCCGTCCTCCTCCCGCCCCGAAGCCCACCGGACGCCCGACGGCCGGCGGGGCGGACAGCCGCCTCGACCAGGGGCCGCCGCAACCCGGCGGGCACGCCCGCCACACCGGTGGCCACCGGATGCCAAGCGGCCGGCAGGGCGAGCGGCTCCCTCGACCAGGAGATGTCTCGACCCGGCGAGCACTCCAGCCCTGCCCGCGACCACCGGCTGCCCTGCGGTTGGCGAGGCGGACCCGTCCGCCAGTCGCCTCGCGCACAGGCGCCTCGACCCGACGGGCGCTCCACCCCTGCCGGAGGCCACCTGCGCTGCTCGCGAACGCCACGGCGGTCACACGGCGGCACGGACACACCGACTCACCACCCATGCCCCGAACCGTCGCCGCCACCCTGGCCCCGCGGCCACGACCCGTCGGCACAAGCACGCCGCCTTGCCCCCGCACGCCCGAACCGCCACCACCATGCCGCCCACCGCGTCCCGGACCCCGGCGAGCGGGCGCAAGGGCGCGGTCAACCACGAGCGGGCGACCGGTCGTCATCGCCCCGCCCGTTGCGTCAGGTTGAGGAGGTACTGCTTGCGGTCCAGTGGGTTGTGGTCGGTGCGTGGGCGTTCGGGGACCGTGTCGCCCGTGACCGGTGCGTAGTGGTCGAAGGCGCTCTCCAGGTCCCCCTCGCCGCGAGTCAGCCCCGGCAGCCGCTGCTCCAGCGCGTGCACCCGGGCCGCCGGGACGCCGCCCTCCAGAAGGCACACGGATCCGTGGGTGACGGTCGTCCGCGGCACGGCCCGCAGCGCGGACAGCACCGGCAGCAGGGCGCCGAGCGTGTCCGCCGGGGCCTCGACGCGGAAGCGGTGCACCGGCTCGTGGACCAGCGTGCCCGCGCGGCGCAGCGCCTCGATCAGCACCAGCGGGGTCAGGCCCCGGAAGTCGGCCCCGGTGCTGGACATGCTCTTGTCGAAGCCCTGGTGGGCGTGGCTCTGCCGGGGGCAGTAGCCGCAGTGGGTCAGGGTGACCGTGCAGTCGGTGACCTGCCAGCCGTGCAGCCCCTGCCCGAGGGCCTCGCGCACGGTGTCCTCCACCGCCTTGAAGAAGGCGTACGGCATCGAGCCCAGCTCGACCTCCAGCCGGAAGTCCACCCCCGAGCCCGCCGGCGCGGGGTCGACGCGCAGCCCGACGGTGGCCAGGAAGGGGTTGCCGTCCTTCTTGATGAACTCCGCGGCCCCACCCGTGCCCACCGGCCGCTCGACACACAGCGGGGTGGTCTCCCGGAAGGTGACAGGCAGCCCGAACTCGTCGGCGAGCGTCGCCTGGAGGACCTCCTTCTGCACCTCCCCGTACAGGGATACGGAGGTCTCCTGCCGCCCCTCGTCGTGGCGCAGCCCGATCAGCGGGTCCTGCTCGGCCAGCCGGGTGAGCGCGAGGTGCAGGGCCCCGCCGCCCACGCCGGGGCCCGGTACGACGACGGTCTCCAAGGTCGGCGGCGCGAAGAAGTGCTCGTAGGCCTTGCCGGGCTCGCCGACCGTGTCGCCGATCCGGATGTCGGCCAGGCCCCACAGTCTGGCGATGCGGCCCGCGGACACCGCGTCGGCACGGACGTCGATGCCGTGGTCGAACACGCCGATCGCGGTGACCCTGCCCTCCGTGCGGGCGTCGCCGTAGGGCACGCGGTCCCGTACCCGGAGGGTGCCGGAGAACATCCGCGCGTAGGCCACCTTCTCCCCCGCGAGGCCTCGCTCGACCTTGAACACGGTGGCCGAGACAGGCCCGTCGGGGTCGCCGCCCGCGGCGGGCAGCAGTTCCTTGACACCACCGATCAGCGCGTCCACTCCGGCACCGGTGATCGCGGAGCCGAAGTACACCGGGTGTACGAGCGCCTGCCGGGTCTGGGCGGCGAGGGCGGCGCGCAGGCGAACGCCGCGGAGGGTGCCGTCGACGTACGCGGCCAGCAGGTCGTCGTCTTGCTCGGCGAGGACGTCCGGCGCGGACGGGCCGAGGCCGGGCACGAAGCGGGCCTCGCGGGCGCCGATTCCCGTCACCCGACCCATGGGCACGACGGCCGGTGTCAGCCGCCGGGCGACGTCACCCAGCAGTTCCTCCTGCCGGGCGCCCCGCCGGTCGATCTTGTTGGCGAAGAGCAGGGTCGGGATGCGCAGCCGCCGCAGGGTGCGCATCAGGACGCGGGTCTGCGCCTGGACGCCCTCGACGGCGGAGACCACGAGTACCGCGCCGTCGAGCACGCCCAGCACCCGCTCCACCTCGGCGATGAAGTCGGGGTGGCCGGGGGTGTCGATGAGGTTGACGGTCACGTCGTCGACCGGGAAGGAGACGACCGCGGACTTGATGGTGATACCGCGCTGCCGCTCCAGCGCGAGGGTGTCGGTCCGCGTACTGCCGGCGTCGACGCTGCCGAGCGCGTCGATCACCCCCACGGAGTGCAGCAGCCGTTCGGTCAGACTGGTCTTACCCGCGTCGACGTGCGCGAGAATGCCGAGGTTGAGCAAGTGCACCGGGCGTCATGTCCTTCTTGATGGCAGGGATTCCTTCCGGGGTGGACATGGACGCTGTGCGCATGGATGCTCCTCGTTCGGTGACGGCGTGGTGACGTGCAGTGCAGCAGAGCCGGAACGCCGGGGCAATGGATTAACGGTCAACAAAGCCTGTCGCAGCACTCGCCGCCGCCCTGACGCGGCCATAGAGTGACGTACACCACACGGTCGACGACATTTCCCCCACCCACGCCCATATGGCCCCCGGAGGGAACATGACCCACATCTCGGTCACGGTGGACGGCACGGCCTACGAGGACGAGGTGGAACCCCGTCTGCTCCTGGTCCACTATCTGCGCGACCGCCTCGGACTGACCGGTACCCCGATCGGCTGCGACACCTCGAACTGCGGAGCCTGCACGGTCGAGTTGGACGGCGCGAGCGTCAAGAGCTGCACGGTGCTGGCCGTCCAGGCGGACGGCGGCGAGGTGACCACGGTCCAGGGACTGGCCAGGGACGGCGAGTGGACGGGGCTGCAGCGCGCGTTCCACGAGCGGCACGCGCTGCAGTGCGGCTACTGCACCCCCGGGATGATCATGGCCGCGCGCGATCTGCTGCGCGAGAACCCCCACCCCGACTCCGACGAGGTGCGCAAGGCGCTGGAGGGCAACCTGTGCCGGTGCACCGGCTACCAGAACATCGTCCGCGCGGTGCTCGCCGTCGCCGAGGGGGAGACGGCCTCCGGTGAGCGGACCGGGTCCGCCCAGGAGGTGACGGCATGACCGACCAGGCCGTCGAACGCGAGGTCGGCAGGGCCCGGCTCCGCAAGGAGGACGCCCGGCTGATCACCGGGCAGACCAACTGGACCGACAACATCACCGTCACCGGACTGCTGCACCTGGCCATCCTGCGCAGCCCCATGGCGCACGCCCGCATCGAACGGATCGACGTCTCCCCCGCCCTCGAACGCCCCGGCGTCGTCGCCGCTTTCAGCGGCCGCGACCTCGCCGGGGGACTGGGGTCGCTGCCCTGCGCCTGGCCGGTCACCGAGGACATGGTGCTGCCGGACCATCCGCCGGTCGCGGTCGACGAGGTGCGCCACGCCGGTGACCCGGTGGCGGTCGTCGTGGCCCGCGACCGGTACGCGGCGGCCGACGCGCTGGAGGCGATCGAGGTCGACTACGAGCCCCTGCCGCCGGTCCTGGACCTGGAGGAGGCACTCGCCGAGGACGCCCCGCTGGTCCACGCCGACAAGGGCACCAACCGCGCCTACGTGTGGCCGCTGAGGACCGGCGAGGACTTCGAGGCGGTCAGGCAGCGCGCCGACGTCGTCCTCACGCGCCGCTACCGGCAGCAGCGGCTCATCCCCAACGCCATGGAGCCGCGCGCGGTCGTCGTCACCCCGCTGGCCGCCTCCGGGGAGTTCACGGTGTACTCGTCGACGCAGATCCCGCACATCCTGCGGATCATGCTCTCGGTGGTCACCGGCGTGCCCGAGCACAAGCTGCGGGTGATCGCCCCCGACGTGGGCGGCGGCTTCGGCTCCAAGCTCCAGGTGTACGGCGAGGAGGCCATCGCGGTCGAGGTCGCGCGCAGGCTGGGACGGCCGGTGAAGTGGACCGAGTCCCGCTCCGAGGGCTATCTGGCCACCCACCACGGCCGCGGCATGATCCAGGACATCGAGATCGCCGCGACCCGCGAGGGCCGGCTGCTCGGTCTCAAGGTCGACCTGATCGCCGACATGGGCGCCTATCTGATGCTGGTCACTCCCGGCACCCCGCTCCTGGGCGCCTTCATGTACCCGGGGATCTACAAGATGGACTCCTACGAGTTCAAATGCACCGGAGTGTTCACCACCCGCACCCCGACCGACGCCTACCGCGGCGCCGGGCGCCCGGAGGCCACGTACGCCATCGAGCGGGCCATGGACGAACTCGCCGCCGAGGTCGGTCTCGACCCGGTGGAGGTGCGGCGGCGGAACTGGATCCGGCACGAGGAGTTCCCGTACGCCTCGATCGCGGGACTGACCTACGACAGCGGGAACTACGAGGCGGCCACCGACAAGGCGCTCGCCCTGTTCGGCTACGACGACCTGCGCGCCGAGCAGCGCAAGCGCAACGAGCGCGGGGACGGCGTGCGCCTGGGCATCGGCGTGTCGACGTACACGGAGATGTGCGGGCTGGCACCGAGCCGGGTGCTGCGGGACCTCAGGTACTCGGCCGGCGGCTGGGAGGCGGCGAGCATCCGCATGCTGCCCACCGGCAAGGTCGAGGTGGTCACCGGCACCAGCCCGCACGGGCAGGGGCACGTGACCTGCTGGAGCCAGATCGCCGCGGACGTGCTGGGCGTGCCGTTCGAGGACGTCGAGGTGCTGCACGGCGACACCCAGGCGGCCCCGCAGGGCATGGACACCTACGGCTCGCGCTCGCTGGTCGTGGGCGGGTCGGCGGTGCACCGCGCCGCCGAGAAGGTGGTGGACAAGGCGCGGAAGGTCGCGGCGCACCTGCTGGAGGCCAGTGAGGACGATCTGGAGTTCAAGGGCGGCGTGTTCTCGGTGAAGGGCTCGCCGGAGGCGCGCAGGACCATCCAGGAGATCGCCTTCGAGACGTTCACCTCGCACGACGTGCCCGACGGCATGGAACCGACCCTCAACTCCGAGTACCTGCTCGACCCGGAGAACTTCTCCTACCCGCACGGCACCCATCTGTGCGCGGTCGAGGTCGACACCGAGACCGGGCAGACCCGTATCCGCTCCTACGTCTGCGTGGACGACGTGGGCCGGGTGATCAACCCGGTGATCGTCGAGGGACAGGTGCACGGCGGGCTGGCCCAGGGCATCGCGCAGGCGCTGTACGAGGAGGCCGTGTACGACGCGGAGGGCAACCTGGTCTCCGGCACCATGGCCGACTACCTCGTGCCGTCGGCGGCGGACCTGCCCGAGTTCGTGACCGACCGGACCGAGACGCCCGCGCTCTCCAACCCGCTCGGCGCCAAGGGCGTCGGCGAGGCGGGCACGATCGCCTCGACGCCCGCCGTCGTCAACGCGATCGTGGACGCCCTGCGCCCGCTGGGCGTGCACGACGTGCGGATGCCGTGCACCCCCGAGCGGGTCTGGGAGGCCGTACGGTCCGCCCCGCCGGCGCGGACGGCGCAGAAGGAGGGTTCGGCATGATTCCCCCCGCATTCGACTACGCTCGCCCGACCAGCGTCGACGAGGCCGTGCGCACCCTCGCCGACGCGGGCGAGGACGCGAAGGTGCTGGCCGGCGGGCAGAGCCTGCTGCCGCTGCTGCGGCTGCGGCTGGCCTTTCCCGAACTCGTCGTCGACATCGGGCGGATCCCCGAGCTGCGCGGGGTCCGCGAGGACGGCGGCACGCTCGCCATCGGGGCGCTGACCACCCACCACGACGTGCTGCACGACCCGCTGGTGCGGCGGCACGCGGGCCTGCTGGCTCAGGCCAACGCGACGGTCGCGGATCCCGCCGTACGGCACCGGGGCACCCTGGGCGGCTCCCTCGCGCACGCCGACCCGGCCGGAGACCTGCCCGCGGTGGCGTTGGCGCTGGACGCCGAACTGGTCGCCGAAGGGCCCGGCGGGCGGCGCACGATCCCGGCGCGGGAGTTCTTCGCCGACTATCTGCAGACCGCGCTCGCCCCCGACGAACTCCTGGTGGAGGTGCGGGTGCCCAAGCGGGAGGGCTGGGGCTACCGGTACGAGAAGTTCCACCGGGTGGCGCAGTCCTGGGCCATGGTCGGTGTGGCCGCGCTGGTGCGGCGCGACGACGGGCGCATCGCGGAGACGCGGATCGGCCTGACCAACATGGGCGCGACCCCGCTGCGGGCCGCTGCGGCGGAGGAGGCGCTGGCCGGTGCCGGGGACGCCGACGCGGTGGCGCGGGCGGCCCAGTCCGCGGCCGAGGGCACCCGGCCCTCGCGGGACGCGTCGGCCTCACCCGAGTACCGGGCGCACCTCGCGCGGGTGCTGACCAAGCGGGCGGTCCTGGCCGCCGCCGGGATGGGGTGAGCGCCGATCACTTCCATGGACAGCCCCGAGCAGGTGCGCTTCCGTCTGGAGCAGACCGGCTACCTCGTCGACGACGGACTCGCCATCGCCTGCTTCCTGGCGCTGCGGCTGCACCGGCCGGTCTTCTGCGAGGGCGACGCGGGCGTCGGCAAGACGGCGCTCGCCTCCGCGCTCGCCGAGGCGCTGGACGCGCCTTTGATCCGGCTCCAGTGCCATGAGGGGATCGACGCCTCCCAAGCTTTGTACGACTGGGACTTCCCCCGTCAGCTGCTGCATCTGCGGGCCGCCGAGGCCGCCGGGGTCAGGGACGCGGAGCGGCTGGAGCGCGAGCTGTACGACCGGCGGTTCCTGGTCGCCCGGCCGCTGCTGCGGGCTCTGCAGACGCAGCCGTCGGTGCTGCTGGTCGACGAGATCGACCGGGCCGACGACGAGTTCGAGGCGTTCCTGCTCGAGGTGCTGTCGGAGTTCCAGGTGACGATTCCGGAGCTGGGCACGCTGCGGGCCGAGGTGCCGCCGGTGGTCGTCCTGACCTCCAACCGCACCCGCGAGGTGCACGACGCGCTGAAGCGGCGGTGCTTGTACCACTGGTTCGACCATCCCGGCTTCGGCCGCGAACTCGCCATCGTCCGGCGCAGGTTGCCGCAGGTGTCGGCGCGGCTCGCGGAGCAGGTGACCACGCTGGTGCAGGCCCTGCGCGCCGAGGACCTGCTCAAGCCGCCGGGCGTGGCCGAGACCCTGGACTGGGCGAGCGCCCTGGACGCCCTCGGGGCGAACGAAGTGGACGCGGAGCTGGCGGTGGCCACCCTGGGATCGGTGCTGAAGTACCGCGAGGACACGGACCGGGCCCGCAGTCTGGACTTCGCGGCGGTCCTCGCGGGACGGGGAGCGTGATCGGCGTGACCGGGGAACGACGGGGACACCCCGAGGTACGCGCAGGCGCCGCCGCCCAGGGCAGCGGCGCGGACGCCGGGGCGGTCGGGCTTGGCGACGACCTCGGTCCGAACGGGCCCAACGGCCGGAGCAACACGCCGGACGTGCGAGAGCACCAGCCCAACACCCATACCACCGCAGACGCCGGCGCAGGGCACAGCACGGACACCAGGACGGGCAGGCGTGACGAAAACCCCGGACCCAACAGGCCCGACAGCCGAAGCAACACGCCGGACCCGCGCAAGCACCAGCCCAACACCCATACCACCGCAGACGCCGGCGCAGGGCACAGCACGGACACCAGGACGGGCAGGCGTGACGAAAACCCCGGACCCAACAG
>NZ_JBSGBZ010000036.1:0-26812 GCF_053601495.1 Streptomyces sp. NPDC004721 | reverse complement strand
CAGGCCCCACAGGCCCCACAGCCGAAGCAACACGCCCGGCCCGCAGAGGCACCAGCCCGACAGCCGTACCACTGCGAACGTCGCGAGCCGTGGGTGTGGGGAAGGGTGTCGGCCGGGGGGCGATGCCGCGTTGCTGGGGTTCGCGCGGGCGCTTCGGGCTGCCGGGGTCGCGGCGAGCGCCGAGCGGGTGCATGCCTTCCTGCGGGCGGTGGACGCCCTGCGCCCCGGGCTGCGGACGGACGTGTACTGGGCGGGCCGGGTGACGCTGTGCGGGGACCGGGACGACCTGGAACGCTACGAGCGGGTATTCGCCGCGTACTTCGGCACCGACGGGACACCGGCCCGCCCGGCCCGGACCACGCCCCCGCCCCGGCCGCGGCCGGTCCTGCGGGAGACGCCCGCCGGGTCGCGCACCGGCCGGCCCGGAGAGGAGCGGCAGGGGCCGCCCACCGCGACGCTCGCCAGCTCCGCCGAGGTGCTGCGCCACCGCGACGTGGCGGAGCTGGACCCCGCAGAACGCGCGCAGGTGCGCCGGCTGCTCGCCGCGTTCGCGCTGCGGGGGCAGCCGCGGCGCACCGCGCGGCGACGGCCGGCCCGGCGCGGGGACGTGGACCCGCACCGCACCGTGCGGCAACTGCTCCGGCTGGGCGGCGAGCCGGCGCTGCGGCGGCACGCGCGCGCTGAGCGGCCGCGGCGGGTGGTGCTGCTGGTCGACGTCAGCGGATCCATGGGGCCCTACGCCGACGCCCTGCTGCGCTTCGCGCACGCCGCCGCCCGGGGCCGGCGCACGGAGGTGTTCACCATCGGCACCCGGCTGACCCGGGTGACCCGGGAGCTGTCGCACCGCGACCCGGACCTGGCCATGGCCGCGGTCGCCGAGGCCGTGCCCGACTGGCGCGGGGGCACCCGCCTGGGTGAGCTGCTGCGGGAGTTCCTCGACCGCTGGGGCCAGCGGGGCATGGCGCGCGGCGCCGTCGTGGTACTGCTGTCCGACGGGTGGGAGCGCGGCGACCCGCACCTGCTCGCCGCCCAGATGCGGCGCCTTCACCGGCTCGCGCACCGGGTGATCTGGTCCAATCCCCGCAAGGCGCGTCCCGGCTACGCGCCACTCGCCGCCGGTATGGCGGCGGCGCTGCCCAGCGTTGACGACTTCGTCGAGGGTCACAGCCTGGCCGCGCTGGAGCGCCTGGCGGCGGTGGTGCAGGGCACCGGTACGGACACGGCCGGCCAGGTGCCGGGGTCGTGGGAGAGGAGCTGAGCGTGCGGGACATTCTTCCGGTGCTGGAGCGGTGGTACGCGGCGCGGGTGCCGTTCGGCCTCGCCACCGTCGTCACGGTCAGTCGCAGCGCACCGCGCGAACCCGGTGCGGCGATGGCCGTGGGGCCGGACGACGAGGTGGTGGGGAGCGTGTCCGGGGGGTGCGTGGAGGGGGCGGTGTTCGACCTGGCCCAGGAGGTCGCGGCGGGCGGCGAGGCACGGGTGGCGACCTTCGGCTACAGCGACGAGGACGCGTTCGCGGTGGGGCTCACCTGCGGTGGTGAGATCTCCGTGCTGGTCAGGCAGGTGACGCAGGAGTCCGACCCGGCCTTCGGCGCGGTCGCCGCGTCCGTCGCCGCGGGCGACCCGGTGACCATGGCGACCGTGGTCGACGGACCGGCCCCGCGCGGGGCGACGCTCGCGGTGTGGCCACACACGGTGGCGGGCACGCTGGGCGCGGCCGGCCTGGACGTGGCGGTGACCGCCGACGCCCGCGGCGAACTCGCCCAGGGTGCCACCGGACTCAGGCACTACGGTGCGCGCGGCGAGCGCCGCGAGGACGCCGTCACGGTGTTCCTGCACTCCTTCGCCCCGCCGCCGCGGATGCTGGTGTTCGGCGCGATCGACTACGCGGCCGCGGTGGCCCGTATCGGCGCCTTCCTCGGCTACCGCGTCACGGTGTGCGACGCCCGCCCGGTGTTCGCCACGCCGAAACGCTTCCCCGAGGGGGTGGAGGTGGTCGTGGACTGGCCGCACCGCTATCTGCACGGCACGGACACCGACGAGCGCACGGTGATCTGCGTGCTGACCCACGACCCGAAGTTCGACGTGCCGCTGCTGGAGGAGGCGCTGCGCCGGCCCGCCGCCTACATCGGCGCGATGGGGAGCCGCCGTACCCACCGCGACCGGCTGGAGCGGTTGATCGACGCGGGCCTGACGGAGGACGAACTCGCCCGGCTACGCTCCCCGGTGGGTCTCGATCTCGGAGCCCGTACCCCGGAGGAGGTGGCCGTGTCCGTCGCGGCCGAGATCGTCGCGCTGCGCTGGGGCGGCACCGGTACGCCCCTGACCGCGACCGCCGGAGCCATCCACGCGACCGGCTCCGCCTGAGTACGAGGAGAAGTCATGGAACTGAACCACGAGTTCACCGTACCCGTGCCGGTCGGCGACGCCTGGCGGGCGCTTCTGGACATCGAGCGGGTGGCGCCGTGCCTGCCGGGGGCCACCGTGCAGGAGTACGACGGCAAGACCGTGACCGGTTCGGTCAAGGTCAAGCTGGGGCCGATCACGGTGGCGTACAAGGGGACGGCGGTCTTCGAGGAGCAGGACGAGACGGCGCACCGCATGGTCCTCGTCGCCAGCGGCCGGGAGACGCGCGGGCAGGGCACGGCGCGGGCCACCGTCACGGGCACGCTTCAGGAGCGTGACGGCGGCACGGCGGTGGCGGTGCGGACCGATCTGACAGTGACCGGCCGCCCGGCGCAGTTCGGACGCGGGGTGCTGGCGGAGGTGGGCGACCGGCTGGTGGGGCAGTTCGCCGACTGTCTTTCGCAGCGGCTCGCCGAGACGCCGCCCGTGGCCGCCGAGGGAGCCGCCGGGGGCGCCGCGACGGAGGTGCGCGGGGAGCCCGCGGAGCACGCGGCGCGGTACGCGGAGCCGGAGCCGCTGGATCTGCTGCGCACCGCAGGAGTACCCGTCGCCAAGCGTGCCGCCATGGCGGTCGGCGCGGCCCTGGCGGTGGCGCTGCTGGTCGTGGGCGTTCGCCGGTTCCGGCGCCGCTGACCGGACGGCCACTCGGCTCTTCTTGCGGTACGGAGGGTGCCCGTGAGCCTCGATCAGTCCCTCGTTGCCACTGTGACCTGCTGTTTCGACTTGTTTGGGGTTTCTCGCGGGTTTTCCGGATTCGGTGGTGTGAGGCGGTGCGGGAAGGGTACGCGCGCCATCAACGGATGAGGCATGCATGGCCTCCGCAGCACATGTGCCGCACATCCCAGTGGGAAGGAGGTCCGTGAAAGCGCACACTCGTAGCGCCCGGGCCGCCGCCACGCATCGCGCGGCCCGGATCTCGCCGAGAAGTCGGAAACGAGAAAGGGAAGAGTGACCCCGGGGCAGCCCCTGAGTCAGGGGCTGCCCTCCTGCGTTGTCACGCCGTCGCGGGGCATCGCGTGGCACGGGTGCGTCACGGGGTCCGGCGTGGCAGCCGGTGCAGTTCCACGTCGGTCAGACGGCCGCGGGTGACGGTGGCCGTCATGTAGGTGCAGTGGGGCTGGCGACGGCGGTCGGTCGGGGAGCCCGGGTTGAGCAGGCGCAGACCGGAGGGCGCGGTGGTGTCCCAGGGGATGTGGCTGTGGCCGAAGACCAGGACGTCGAGGCCGGGGAAGCGGGCGGCGCAGCGGGCCTCACGGCCCTGGGCCGGTCCGGTCTCGTGCACGGCGCCGAAGCGCAGCCCGTCCAGGTCGGCCTCGGCCACCTCGGGCAGGCGGGCGCGCAGCTCGGGGCCGTCGTTGTTGCCGTACACGCCGATCAGGCGGCGGCTGCGGCTCTCCAGCAGGTCGAGCGTAGCGGCGTCGACCCAGTCCCCGGCGTGGAACACGACGTCGGCGTGCGGGAGTTCGGCGAGCAGTCGCGAGGGCAGTTCCTTGGCGCGCTTGGGCAGATGGGTGTCGGACATCAGCAGCAGACGCACGAGGTCAGCGTACTGCGGGGGGCCGCTGCGGCGACCCGGCGCGGATCTTCAGCCGAAACTGTTCAGTCCAGACTGGACAGTTTCGTCGGGGCGGTTCTACGGTGCTGTCATGGATCACCAGGCCGGCGAGGTACCGCCGGGCATCTCCGCCTCCGCCGCGCGCGCCGCCCGCGACCTGCGGGTGGTGTTCAGCCGGCTGCGGCGCCGGATCCGTGAGGTCGCGCGGGACGAGGACCTGACCCCGCCGCAGGTGTCGGCGCTCACCCTGGTCGGCAAGCACGGCGCCGCCACGGCCAGCGCGCTGGCCGCCACCGAGGGGGTCCGGCCGCAGTCCATGGCCGCCACGCTCGCCGCCCTGGAGCGGCACGGGCTCATCCTGCGCAGCCCCGACCCCGAGGACGGCCGGCGCCAGCTCGTCACCCTGACCGAGGGGGGCCGCGAGCGCATCGCGGGCGACCGGCAGAGCCGCGGGGAGTGGCTGACCCGGGCCCTGCAGGACCGTTACACCGAGGCCGAACGGGAAACGCTCCTCGAGGCCTTCGCCCTGCTGGAACGGCTGACCCGGCCCTGACAAGCGGCACAACCAGAAACGTTCACCCCCGAAAGGCCCGCCCCCCATGGCACTCACCGCACTCGACCCGCGCACCGCACTCGTCGTGATCGACCTCCAGGCCGGCATCGTCGCCGCGCCCACCGTCCCGCACTCCGGCGCCGAGGTGCTCTCCCGCACGGTCGGGCTCGCCGACGCCTTCCGCGCCAGGAACCTGCCCGTCGTTCTGGTCCGGGTCTCCTTCGCCGCCGACTTCGGCGATGTGCCGCCCGGCCGCACCGAGGCGGTGCGCGCCGGCGGTGGCGCGCGTCCCGAGGGCTGGGATGTGATCGTTCCCGAGTTGACGGGGCACCCGGGCGACATCACCGTCACCAAGCACAACTGGGGCGCCTTCCACGGCACCGACCTCGATGTGCAGCTGCGCCGCCGCGGGGTGACGCAGATCGTGCTGGCCGGCATCGCCACCAGCATCGGCGTCGAGTCCACCGCCCGCGCCGCCCACGAGCACGGCTACCACGTCACCCTGGCCACCGACGCCATGAGCGACATGGACGCCGAGGCCCACCGGGGCAGTGTGGAGCGGATCTTCCCACGTCTGGGCGAGACCGGCACCACCGCCGAGGTCCTCGAACTGCTGGCCAAGACGCACGGCTGACGCGGCGAGGTGCTCCGCGCCGCCTCACCGACCGCCTCCCCGGACTCCGTGACCCGGGACCCCCGACCGGACCCGGCGGCTCAGTCCTCACCCCGCACTATGTTCGACTCGTTGCCCGTGCGGTCCTGCTGGGGGCCGCCGCGGTCCTCGAGCGCGGGGAGGCAGGTGCGCACGCCCTCCTCCCGCGGACGGCGGGCCTGCGCCCAGCCCGTCTCGGGGTGCCGGACACGGTGCTTCTCGCTGGTGTGCGCGGTCACGACGCCTCATCTTCCTTCTGCGTCAGGTGCTGTGGAGCGGCTCCCTCCAAAACGCCGTGCTCCAAACGGGCCGAGTCCCCGGAAACGGCCCCGGTAAACCCCTGACCTGCACCCCGACCCTGGTCACCTGCCACCGGAGTCCCCGCTGCCGAACGCGCCGCCGGAGCCCCCGTCCCAGCGCGGGCGGGTCTGGCCCTCGCTGCGCCCGCCGGACGAGCCGAGTTCGTGCGGGGTCAGGCGGCGGCCGGCCTCCTCGGCGCGGGGCACCTCGGCCGGCTCGCGCCGCTGCCGGACCTCGTGGACCGGACCGGACTCCGGCAGCGTCGGATGCTCGCCGCCCCGGGGAGTCCGCGGCTCGCCCTGTTTGACCCTGATGCCGAGCCGGACGGCCCACACCAGGACTGCCGCGATCACCAGACCGCCGACGGCGATGACGGCGATCCCGGCGGCCGAGCCGGCGCCGGCTGCTTCGTACCAGGCGGTGTCCATCGCCGGCGGGTGCCCGGGCCCGCCCGGCCGATGCCTGCCGAGCCGGCGAGGGCGTGGCGCGGGCCCGGTCGCGGGGCAGGGCGGTAGCCTCGCCGCCGATGACCGATACGTCCGAAACATCCGCATCCGCCGCCGAGCGGCCCACCGCCCCCGCCCGCCCGTTCGGCCGGAAGCTGATGGAGTGGGCCTCGACGACCGATCACAAGGTGATCGGCAAGCTCTACATGGCCACGGCCTTCTCCTTCTTCCTGCTGGGTGGCCTGCTGGCGATGGGGATGCGCGCCGAGCTCGCGCTTCCGGGCCTGCAGTTCATGAACCAGCAGACCTACAACGAGCTCTTCACGATCCATGGCACGATCATGATGCTGCTCTTCGCCACGCCCATGTTCGCGGGGTTCACCAACGCGGTGATGCCGCTCCAGATCGGCGCCCCCGACCTGGCTTTCCCCCGCCTGAACGCCCTGTCGTACTGGATGTACCTCTTCGGCGGGCTCATGGTCGTCTCGGGGTTCCTCGTGCCCGGCGGCTCGGCGGCCTTCGGCTGGTTCGCCTACGCGCCGCTGAACAGCGCCTACTACTCCCCCGGCGCGGGCGGCGACCTGTGGGCGATGGGACTGGTGGTGACGGGTGTGTCGACCACGCTCAGCGCGGTGAACTTCATCGCCACGATCACGACCCTGCGCGCACCAGGGATGACGATGTTCCGGATGCCGATCTTCACCTGGAACGTGCTGTTCACCTCGATCCTGGTGCTGCCCGCCTTCCCGGTGCTGACCGCCGCGCTGCTCGCCCTGGAGGCGGACCGGAAGTTCGGGGCGCACGTCTTCGACGCGGCCAACGGCGGAGCGCTGCTGTGGCAGCACCTGTTCTGGTTCTTCGGCCACCCGGAGGTCTACATCGTCGCGCTGCCGTTCTTCGGGATCGTCAGTGAGATCGTCCCGGTCTTCTCCCGCAAGCCGCAGTTCGGGTACCTGCCGATGATCGGGGCGACCATCGCGATCACCATGCTGTCCGCGGTGGTGTGGGCGCACCACATGTTCGCCACGGGCGCGGTGCTGCTGCCGTTCTTCTCGATCATGTCGTTCCTGATCGCGGTGCCCACCGGGATCAAGTTCTTCGCCTGGATCGGGACGATGCGCGGCGGCTCGCTGTCGTTCGAAACGCCGATGCTGTGGTCGTCCGGCTTCCTGGTGTCGTTCCTGCTGGGCGGGCTCAGCGGGGTGCTGATCGCCTCGCCGCCGCTGGACTTCCACGTGACCGACTCGTACTTCATCGTGGCGCACCTGCACTACGTACTGTTCGGCACCGTGGTGTTCGCGATGTTCGGCGGCTTCTACTTCTGGTGGCCGAAGATCACCGGGAAGATGCTGGACGAACGGCTCGGCAAGATCCATTTCTGGCTGCTGTTCCCTGGCTTCCAGCTGACGTTCCTGGTGCAGCACTGGCTCGGCGCGGAGGGGATGCCCCGTCGGTACGCCGACTACCTGCCCGCCGACGGCTTCACCCTCCTGAACACACTCTCCTCGGCGGGGGCGTTCCTGCTCGGCGCGTCCACCCTGCCCTTCCTCTACAACGTCTGGCACACCTCGCGCCATGGACGGCAGGTCACCGTGAACGACCCCTGGGGGTACGGGCGCGCCCTGGAGTGGGCGACCTCCTGCCCGCCGCCGCGGCACAACTTCGACGCGCTGCCCCGGATCCGCTCGGAAGCTCCCGCCTTCGACCTGCACCACCCCGACATCGTCCAGCGGGCGGAACTGGAGGGACGCCGATGAAGGTGGAAGCCCTGCTCTTCGGCGGCGTCGCGCTCTTCTTCGGCGGCAGCGCCGCCCTGTACGGCGTCTGGTCGGGCGAGCCGGCCGGCACGGCGGCGCTGGTCATCGCGTGCGGAATGGCGGCGCTGGTCTCCTTCTTCTGCCTGATCCAGTACCGGCGCAAGGGGGTGCGCCCGCAGGACCGCCGCGAGGCCGAGGTCGCCGACGCCGCCGGGCCGCTGGAGTTCTTCCCGCCCGAGAGCACCTGGCCGATCACCACCGCGCTGGGCTTCTCGGTCAGCGCGCTGGGCGTGGTCTACGGGCTGTGGCTCTTCCTCATCGGTCTCGGGGTGCTGGTGCGGGGGGTGGCGGGGATGGCGTTCCAGTACGTGCACCGGGGCGAGTGACGACCGGCCCCGCCGGGGCCCCGGGCCGGCGGGACTCGACGGGGCGGTGCTCGCTCTCGTAGCCCCCGGTGATGGACTGCCGCACCTGGCCGGTCTCCTCGCCCTCGGCGAGGACCTCCTGCTCCTTGGCCAGCAGGGCGTGGCACAGGGCCCGGGTGACCAGGAAGGCGACGACAGGGGCCAGCACGAACGAGATCCGCAGCACCCAGGTGATCGTGTACACGGAGACCCGGAAGGTGGCGGCGATGACGTCGTTGCCGCCCTCCAGCAGCAGCACGCCGTAGAACACGAGCCCGGCGACGCCGAGGCCGGTGCGCACGGGGCGCTCCCGCGGCCGGTCGCACAGGTGCCGCTCCTGGTGCCACTCCCCCGTCAGCCACTGCTCGACGAACGGGTACGCGTACAGGACGGCGAACAGCAGCGCCGGCAGGACGACCGCCGGCAGGAAGGCGTTCCACATGATCGTGTGCCCGGCCACGTTGGTCTCCCAGGCCGGCATCAGCCGCAGGGAGCCCTCCAGGAACCCGACGTACCAGTCCGGCTGGGAGCCCGTGGACGCCTGGTCCGGCTGGTAGGGGCCGTACGTCCACACCGGGTTGATCTGGGCGATCCCGGCGAGCAGGAACAGCACGCCGAAGACGGTGAACTGCAGGCCCAGCGAAGAGGCGGTGAACTGGGAGAAGAGCGGTTTGCCCCGCACGTTGCGATTGCCGCGCCCCGGGCCGCGCCACTGGGTGTGCTTCAGGTAGAAGACGAGGGTCAGGTGTACGACGACCAGCGCGATCAGGACGCCCGGCAGCAGCAGGATGTGCAGGCTGTACAACCGGGGGATGATCTCGTGCCCCGGGAACTGGCCGCCGAACACGAAGAAGCTGACGTAGGTGCCGATCACCGGCAGGGACAGCATGATCGCCTGGGCGATGCGCAGTCCGGTGCCGGAGAGCAGGTCGTCGGGCAGGGAGTAGCCCGCGAAGCCCTCGGCGATGGCCAGGGCGAACAGCGTGACCCCGATGACCCAGTTGATCTCCCTGGGCCTGCGGAAGGCGCCGGTGAAGAAGATCCGCAGCAGGTGCGCGCCGATCGCGGCGACGAAGACGAGCGCCGCCCAGTGGTGGGCCTGGCGCAGCAGCAGCCCGCCGCGGATGTCGAAGCTGATGCGCAGGGTGGAGTCGAAGGCCTCCGACATGAGCACCCCGCGCAGCGGCGCGTATGACCCGGAGTAGGCGACCTCGCGCATGCCGGGCTGGAAGAACAGCGTCAGCCATACGCCGGTCAGGACCAGCAGGACCAGGCTGTACAGAGCGAGTTCGCCGAGCAGGAACGACCAGTGCTCGGGGAACGCCTTGCGCATCAGCCCGCCGCCCTCGGACAGCGGCAGCCGGGCGTCCAGGAAACCGGTGAACCGCTCACCGGCCCCGGCGCCGCGCGCGGTGCGACCGCGCCGTGCCGGGTTCACGGCTGCTCCGCTCCGCCGCCCTCGTCCGGGCCGCCTCCGCCCGCCTCCTGGGCCGACCGCGCGGCCCTCTCCACGTCGGCCTCGATCTCGGTGCGCGGCTTGCCCTCGTCGCTCGCGTACTCGCCCAGGGCGGCCTGGAGGTCACGGGCCAGGTCCCGCCAGGCCCGCCACGCCGTCTCGTACGTCTCGCTCTGCGTTCCGGTCCACTGCGCCTGCGCGGGCGGTCCGTAGTTCTGCCGCAGCTGCTCGACCCGGTCGTGTGCCTCGTCGGCCGCCCGCTGCTTGGCCACGAGCTCTTCGAAGGTGTGTGACACAGCCCAGGACCCTAAGCACGACCGGCGCACGCGACGGTCCCGACCTGCCGGGCGGGGACGCGACGCACCCGTGTGGCGGGTCGCGGGGCCGCGGGCGGTCTCAGAGCGCCAGCTCGCTCCACACCTGCTTGCCACCGCCGGCCGGCACGGTGCCCCAGGCCGCCGACATGGCCTCGACGAGGAGGATGCCCCGGCCGCCGGTGGCCTGCCAGCCGATGCTGGTCGGCTTGACCGGGGTGCGGGGCGAGGCGTCGGCGACGGCGACGCGCAGCCGCCGGTTGACGAGGGTGAGGTCCAGGCGGACCTGGCCGTCGGTGTGCACGAGGGCGTTGGTGACCAGCTCGGACACGACGAGGAGCACGGCGTCGGTGTCCTCCGTGACGCCCCAGGAGCGCAGGGTGCGCCGGGTGAAGCGGCGGGCGTGCCGGACGGCCTCGGGCACCCGCCACACCGACCAGCTCTCCCTGAGTGGGCGTACTGCCATGCCGTCGTAGCGCATCAGCAGCAGCGCGATGTCGTCGTCGCGGCGCACGCCGGTCAGCAGGACGTCGGCGACCAGGCCGAGGTGGGAGGGGTCGGCGGCGGCCAGGTCGCGGGCGAGTCGGGCCATGCCCTCGTCGATGTCGGCGTCCGCGGACTCCACCAGGCCGTCGGTGGTCAGGGCGAGCACCGTGCCGGGTTGCAGCCGCAGCGGGGTCATCGGGAAGTCGGCCTGCGTCAGGACGCCGAGCGGCGGCCCGCCCTCGGCCTCCGCGATCTCGGTACGGCCGTCCGGGTGGCGCAGCACCGGCGGGGGGTGTCCGGCGCGTACGCACCAGGCGGAGCCCTGCTCCATGTCGACCTCGACGTAGGCGCAGGTGGCGAACAGGTCGGTCTCCATCTCCAGCAGGAGGCGGTTGGCGTGCGAGACCACCACGTCCGGCGGGTGGCCCTCGGCGGCGTAGGCGCGCAGGGCGGTGCGCATCTGGCCCATCAGGGTGGCGGCGCCCGCGTTGTGGCCCTGCACGTCGCCGATGACGAGGGCCACGTGGTGGTCGGGCAGCGGGATCACGTCGTACCAGTCGCCGCCGACCTCCAGTCCGGCGGTGGCCGGCAGATAGCGGGCCACCGCCTCGGCACCGGGCAGGCCCGGCAGTCGGCTGGGCAACAGGGTGCGCTGGAGCATGCCGACGAGTTCGTGCTCGGCGTCGAAGGCGCGGGCGCGCAGCAGGGCCTGCCCGGCCAGGCCCGCCGAGGCGGTGAGCAGGGCGCGTTCGTCGGGGCCGAAGTCGTGCGGGGTGTCCCAGCCGATCAGGCAGGCGCCCGCCATGCGGCCGGCCGCGGGCAGCGGCAGCACCGCGAGGCCGCCCGGGCCGACGTCGGCGAGAGCCGGTTCGAGGGTGGCCCCGGCGGGCCAGATCTGGGCGCGGCCCTCGCGCAGGGCGGCGGCCAGGGTGGGCATGGCCCGCACCGGCGCGTCCGGCCACTCGGTGCGCCACTGCAGGCGCCACAGCTCGGGCCAGGCCTCCGGTTCGGGCGGGTCGAGGACGGTGACGACGAGCCGGTCGTTCTCCAACTCGGCCAGGGCGATCCGGTCGGCCCGCAGCGGTGCGCGCAGCGCGGCCACCACGGCCTGGCCGACGTCCCGGACGGTGCCCGCGGTCGCCAGGGCCGCGGCGAGCCGCTGGACGCGGGCGACGTCGTTGACGCCGGGGCGCAGTGTGGAGGCGTCGGCGACGGTGCCGACCAGACGGGCCGGGCGGCCCTCGCCGCCGGGCAGCAGCCGGCCGCGCAGCCGCAGCCACCTCGGTTGGCCGCCCGGTCGCAGGGCGCGGAACTCCAGCTCCCGCTCGCCGATCGACATGTGGTCGGCCTCGACCACGGACATCAGGGACGGCAGGTCCTCCGGCACGGTCAGCGCGAGCAGCGTCTCCACCTTGCCGTCGAAGCCGGACCGGCCGATGCCGAACAGGTCCAGGATGCGGTCGCCGACCTCCACCCGCCCGCTGTCCATGGCGAGGCTGAACGCGTCCGGCGGCAGTTCCTCGCCCTGGGCGGCCTCCGCGGCGTCGGGGCACGCGACGGCCTCGGCGATCAGTTCGAGGCACGCGCGGTCCTCGCCCTCGAAGCCGCCCGGCTCGTCGGTGACGGCGAGCAGCACGCCGCCGTCCGGCCCGCGCAGGGGTAACGCGGCCAGGAAGAAGACGTCTCCGGCCGGCATCCGCCGGAAGTCGTCGGAGCCGGCGAGTTCCTCGGGTCGCAGCCACACGGGCCGGCCGGTGCGGCATGCGTCGGCCGCCGGGGACCGTCCGGCCAGGGGGTAGCTGTCCCGCAGCCCGTACAGGGTCCGCGGAACGCCGACCGACTCGGACAGGCACAGCGCCTCGCCCGTCGCGGCACGGACGTAGACGCCGGCGAACGCGGCCCCGGTGAAGACCAGGGCCTGCTCCAGCACGCGGCGCAGCCGGTCGGCGGAGGCCGGTGCGGAGGTGAGCGTTCTGAGAGCGAGTTCGGCCCGCGGGGTTCTCGTTCTTCGTGCAGTAGCGCCCTCACTGACCACATTGGTCATTACAGCGTGTATCGGACGTTTACGCAGCCCCTGTGACAGTTCCGGGAGTTCCGGGGTGGACGATGCCCGAAAGGTTCGACCGTCTGGCGGAGCGCGCGGCTGTCGGACGACGGATCGGTCCGGCCCTCCGCCGGGAGGGCCGGATCGATCCACTGACCGGCAGGCACCGCCGGCCGGCAGGCCGGTCGGTGACGTGGGGGGAGCCGGTCAGCGGCCCGGGCGAGCGACTCAGGGGGTAGCCGCCCGGGGGCCGTTCAGGGGGTCCGGGTGCGCTCGGAGCCGTACGCGGGGCCGGAGTTGTGGCCGCCCGTGTCGGACTGCTGGTCACCCGCACCGGACTGGTCGGCGACCGACTGGTCCGCACCGGACTGGTCGGCGCCGGGCTGCTGGTCGCTCGCGTCTCCCGCGGCGCCGGCCGCGTCGCCGCCACCGTCGCCCGCGCCGAGCGTCGCGCCCGTCGCCTGGAGGGCGGTGGCGACCGGCTGGAAGAAGGTCTCGCCGCCCCGGGTGCAGTCGCCGCTGCCGCCCGAGGTGAGGCCGACCGCGCCGCCGTCCTGTGTGAACAGGGGGCCGCCGCTGTCGCCGGGCTCGGCGCAGACGTTGGTCTGGATGAGACCGGTGACGGTGTCGACACCGCCGGTCTCGCTCTGGAAGTTGACGGTGGCGTCGAGGCCGGTGACCGTGCCGTTGTGCAGTCCGGTGGTGCTGCCCATGCGGAACACCGTCGCGCCGACGGTGGCCTCGGCCGCCCCGGTGATCTCGACGCTCTGCCCGTTGCCGACGTCGACCGCGCTCGGCGCCTGCGTGTTCGGGTCGTCGTACGTGACGAGGGCGAGGTCGCTGCCGGGGAAGGTGGCCTGGTCCACCGTGGCCACCGGCGCGCCGTTCTGGGAGTCGGACCACTGCTCGGCCGCGACGCCGCAGTGCCCGGCGGTCAGGAAGGCGGGGCTGCCGTCGCCCGCGGTGACGTTGAAGCCGAGGGAGCAGCGGATGGTGCCGCCCTGCGTCCGGGAGAAGATGGCGTCGCCGCCGGAGGCGAAGGTCTTGAAGGTGCCGGCGGACTTCTTCAGGGTCGCCATGCCGGAGCCGAGGACGCGGACGGTGGACTGGAGCCTGTTCCAGTTGGCGCCGGTGACCGTGCTGTCGGCGGTGACCACGACCTTGTTGGTGCGCGGGTCGACGGCCCAGGAGGTGCCGGGGATGGTGGCATCGGCCTTCAGGGTCCGCGCCGCGGACTTCAGGGCGGCGGTGCTGTTGCCGACCTGGCGGACGGTCACGCCCGCCTTCTTCGCCCGGAGGACCATGCCCGCGTCGCCGCCCGCCACGTTGACGACGAGCCGCCGTTCGGCGCTGTCGTAGTAGGAGCCCGCGAAGGAGTCCCCGAGCTCCGTGGCGAGCCGCGCGGAAAGGCCCGAGGCGTCCGCGGCCCTGAGGGTCCTGGGAGTGGCGTCGTCCGCCGC
This sequence comes from Streptomyces sp. NPDC004721, assembly GCF_053601495.1. Lineage (NCBI taxonomy): Bacteria > Bacillati > Actinomycetota > Actinomycetes > Kitasatosporales > Streptomycetaceae > Streptomyces > Streptomyces sp. NPDC004721. The sequence continues at coordinate 12,979 of NZ_JBSGBZ010000036.1, read as the reverse complement.
GCCGTCCTGGGAGGCGTTGGCGTTCGGGAGCAGCACCGCCGCCGCACCGAGCGCCACCACGCCGCCCGCCGCCATCGCGGCCTTGCGCTTCGGAATTCGCTTGTGACTCAAACTTCTCGACCTCCTGGGGACGGGGCCTGCACCGCCGTCCGGTGGCGGTTGGGGGACGCCTGGACGGCTGTTGGTACGCAGGGGGCGGGCACCGCGTTCAATCCCGATCGCCAACTCGCCGCGGACCATGCCGAATCGGCCAACTCCCAAGCCCAGCAGGGGCAGAGGGCACACTCCGCGACCAGGCGGCGACGGTCGGTTGCGAACAGGAAGCGGAATTCAGGCTTCAGCAAATCTACACATCGAATGCCCAACGAAGTCACCATGGTCGGAGGATCTGCACAACGGTGCGCCCCCTACGTGGGCTTCGGCGCCCGGTTCCGGACGCACCGGCGCAGACGCAAGGGAGGTGGTGCGCCGATGCGGTGCGGCGTGTGAAGAAGTCGCCGCCATGCCGTTGCCGAGCCTGCACGCTTCTCCGGTCGCACCGACAAGTGCCCTGGTGGGAGCCCTGGTTGAGTGGAAGCGGCGGGCCGCACCGTGCTTACATCCATCGCAGCGCGGGACCCCAGCCGGGCGCTCGGGAAACGGGGCCCGGTACCCGCGGTCGCGGCCGTCTTTCCCCAAGAAGGCCGCTCCCCCCTTGTGAGATATCCATATGAAGGGACGTTCCATCATGAACTCCACCCCCCAGGTTGAGACCGTCGAGATCTCCGACGCCGAGCTCGACAACGTCTCCGGCGGTCTGTCCGTGAACGCCCTGGGCACCGCCACCGGCCTGGTGGACAGCGTTGTCCCGGTCTCCGGCGTGGTGGACACCGCCGTCGGCACGTTCGAGGGTGCCACCGGTCTGAGCACCGCCCCGGTCGCCGGCCTGGTCGCCGGTCTCTGATCGCACCTCGTCGCCGCCGAGTCCCGGAACCGCACGCCGGTTCCGGGGCTCGCGGTTGCCGCAGGAAGCCGTAACGTGCAGTTCCGACAACAGGCCCTCGCCAAACTCCAGTCGCCGGAAGAACTCGACCTCCCGGTGCGGCTCGCCCGCCCCCAGGGATGGCTCGCCCTGTCCGTCACCCTCGTCGCCATGGCGGCCGCTTCCCTGTGGGCCGTGACCGGATCGGTGGCGTCCACCGTCGGCGCGCCGGCCATCCTCACGCACGGGCAGGGCAGTTACGTCCTGCAGAGCCCGGTCGCGGGGCAGGTCACCGCGGTCCTCGCCAAGGAGGGCGAGCGGCTGCCCGCGAACTCTCCCGTGCTCAAGGTGCGTACCGGCCAGGGCGAGGAGACCGTGCGCACGGTCGCCGCCGGCCGGATCACCACGCTCGCCGCCACCCTCGGCCAGATCGTCTCCACCGGCGCGAACCTCGCAGCCGTGGAGAAGGTCGCCCACGCCTCCGACCCGCTGTACGCGACCGTGTACGTGCCCGCCGAGAACGCCGCCGCCATTCCCGCCGGCGCCTCGGTCGACCTGACCGTCTCCTCGGTGCCCGCCCAGCGCTACGGCGTGTTGCGCGGCCATGTGAAGACGGTGGACCGGTCGGCCCAGTCCGCCCAGCGGATCGCCGCGTTCCTCGGGGACGGCCAACTGGGCGAGCAGTTCACCCGGAAGGGCCGGCCCGTCGCCGTACTCGTACGGCTCGACGCCTCGTCCGCGACGGAGAGCGGCCTCGCGTGGTCCTCCGCCGGCGGACCGCCGTACCGGCTCGAATCCATGACCCCGGCCGCCGCCTCGATCCGGCTGGCCGACCAGCGTCCCCTCGATTGGCTGCTGCCGTGACCACCACCCAGGAGACCCGCGGCCGCCGGCGCGCCGCCCGGCCCGGACGGCCCGTCCCCAAGGCGCGGGGCAGGACCGTCCGCACGCCCACCGTGCTCCAGATGGAGGCCGTGGAGTGCGGGGCCGCCTCGCTCGCCATGGTCCTCGGCCACTACGGCCGCCATGTCCCGCTGGAGGAGCTGCGCATCGCCTGCGGAGTCTCCCGGGACGGCTCACGGGCGAGCAACCTGCTGAAGGCGGCCCGCAGTTACGGTCTGACGGCCAAGGGCATGCAGATGGACACCGCCGCCCTCACCGGAGTGAAGGCGCCGGCCATCCTCTTCTGGGAGTTCAACCACTACGTCGTCTACGACGGCATGGGCCGCCGCCTCGGCCGGCGCGGGGTGTTCGTCAACGACCCGGGCAAGGGTCGCCGGTTCGTGCCCATGGAGGACTTCGACACCAGCTACACCGGTGTCGTGCTGGTGATGGAGCCCGGCGAGGACTTCGAGCGGGGCGGCCGCAAGCCCGGAGTCCTGGGCGCCCTGCCGGCCCGGATGCGCGGCACCGCGGGGACGATGCCGGCGGCGGTGCTGGCCAGTCTGCTGCTGGTCGTGGTCGGCGCGGCGGTGCCCGCGCTCAGCCGGACCTACATCGACACCTATCTGATCGGCGGCCAGACCTCGCTGCTGGGCGTGCTGTTCGCGTCGATGGGCGCGTGCGTACTGCTCACCGTCGTGCTGACCTGGTTGCAGCAGGCCAACCTGCTGCACGGGCGCGTCATCTCCTCCACGCTCGCCAGCGCCCGCTTCCTGCGGCATCTGCTGCGGCTGCCGGTCACGTTCTTCGCCCAGCGCAGCCCGGCCGACCTGGTGCAGCGGCTGGCCTCCAACGACCAGGTGGCCGAGACCCTCGCCCGCGACCTGGCCGCGGCCGGCGTCGACGCGGTGGTCGTGGTGCTGTACGCGCTGCTGCTCTACACCTACGATCCGCAGCTGACGTTCGTCGGCATCGGCGTGGCCCTGCTGAACGTCGTGGCGATGCGGGTCGTCGTACGGCTGCGCGCCACCCGCACGGCGAAGCTGCGCGCGGACAACGCCCGGCTGACCAACACCGCCTACACCGGGCTCCAGTTGATCGAGACGATGAAGGCGACCGGCGGCGAGGACGGCTACTTCCGCAAGTGGGCCGGACAGCACGCCGCCACCCTGGAGGAGCAGCAGCGACTCGGCGTGCCGAGCGCCTGGCTGGGCGTGGTCGCACCGGCGCTCGCCACCCTCAACAGCGCGCTGATCCTGTGGATCGGCGGAATGCGGGCCGTCGAGGGGCACATCTCGGTCGGACTGCTGGTCGCGTTCCAGGCGCTGGTGACCCGGTTCACCGCGCCGCTGACCCGGCTCAACGGCGTCGCGGGCCGCATCCAGGACTTCGCGGCGGACGTGGCCCGGCTCAAGGACGTCGAGAACTTCCAGGCCGACCCGCTGTACACCCGCCCCGGCGGCGGGGACTCCACCCGCCGGCTGCACGGGCACGTGGAGCTGGAGAACATCACCTTCGGCTACAGCCCGCTGGACAAGCCGCTGCTGACCGGCTTCGACCTGACCGTCGGACCGGGCCGGCAGGTGGCGCTCGTCGGCGGCTCGGGCAGCGGCAAGTCGACGGTCTCCCGCCTGATCTCGGGCCTGTACACACCCTGGGACGGAGTGATCCGCATCGACGGGCAGCGCCTGGAGGACATCCCGCGCGGGGCGCTGGCGGCCTCCGTGTCCTTCGTCGACCAGGACGTGTTCCTCTTCGAGGGCACGGTCCGCGACAACGTGGCCCTGTGGGACCCGTCGATCCCGGACGACGCCGTGGTGGAGGCGCTGCGCGACGCGGCCCTGTACGAGGTCGTGACGCGCCGCCCCGGCGGCATCCACAGCGGGGTCGAGCAGGACGGCCGCAACTTCTCCGGCGGGCAGCGCCAACGCCTGGAGATCGCCCGCGCGTTGGTGCGCCGGCCCAGCATCCTCGTGCTCGACGAGGTGACCAGCGCCCTGGACGCCGAGACCGAGCAGGCCGTGATGGACAACCTGCGGCGGCGCGGCTGCGCCTGCGTGGTGATCGCGCACCGGCTGTCCACCGTGCGCGACAGCGACGAGATCGTCGTGCTCCAGCACGGCACGGTCGTCGAACGCGGGCGGCACGAGGACCTGGTGGCGCACGGCGGCGCGTACGCGGCGCTGGTCAGGGAGCGGTGAGATGACGACGGCGAACGAGCCGGACCTGGTACTGGGGGCGCTCGGTTCCCTGGGCACGCCGATCGACTGCTCGGGCTTCAACCGGCTCGACCTGGCGGGCCCCCAGGAGCTGTGGCTGATCGCGGCCGGCGCGGTGGACCTGTTCGCGGTCGACGCGGCGCAGCAGGGGCACTGGCACCACCTGGGCCGGCTGGAGGCGGGCTCGCTGCTACTCGGTCCCGTAGCGGGCCCGCGGCACACCCTGGTCGCGCGCCCGCTGCGGGACTGCGTGGTGCGCCGCATCGGGCTGCGCGAGCTGTACCAGCCGGCCGGCACCCAGACCTGGTCGTACGACGAGTACGGCAACCCCCAGTACGTACCGCCGCAGACCAGCCCGCTGGAGTACGCCCTCGCGCTCGGCGTCGGCCGCGGCCTGTCCGTGCTCTTCCAGGCGCCGATGGCCGAGGAGCGGGCGACGGCGCCCACGGACGACGACGTGTTCTGGATGCAGGTCCCGCCGGGCAGCGTGCAGTACGGGTCGATGTACGGCGCTCAGGCCGCGGCCGATCTGCTGATGGACCCGGCCCTGTGGCAGAGCATGGTCGATCAGCAGTACCGGCTGCTGACCGCCCTGGACCGCTGGATCGAACAGCTGGAGCACACCCACGAGACCCGGACGGCGGCCGGTATCAAGGCCGGTGAGGCGGTGCGCGCCCAGGCCGACCGGACGCTGCTGGCGTCCATCGGCCGGTCCTCGGCGGGGCGGCCCACGGCCGCCGACACCGACGCCGGCTACGCGGCCTGCGAACTGGTCGCCCGGGCCGCCGGGATCACCCTGGCCGCACCGCCCCAGGCCGGCACCGAGAGCGACCGGCTCGACCCGGTGGAGCGGGTCGCCCTGGCCTCCCGGGTGCGCACCAGGGCCGTACGCCTTCAGGGCCGCTGGTGGCGGGAGAACATCGGTCCGCTGGTGGGTCACCGGGCGCTGTCCGGGGCGCCGGTCGCACTGCTGTGGCGGCGCGGCGGATATGTCGCCGTGCACCCGGCCACCGGGCGGGAGAACCCGGTGGAGAAGGCGAACGCGGAGGAGTTCGAGCCGCGTGCGGTGATGTTCTACCGGCCGCTGCCCGACCGTCGGCTCAGCCCGGTCGGGCTGCTGCGGTTCAGTCTGCGCGGTACCGGCGGTGATCTGCTGAACCTGCTGTCCGCCGGACTGGTGACGGTCGTCCTCGGGGCACTGGTACCCATCGCGACCGGCAAGGTGCTCGGCGAGTACGTGCCCAGGGCCGAGCAGGGCCTGATCGTGCAGGCGTGTCTGGCCGTGATCATCAGCAGCGTGGTGGCGGCCGCCTTCATGCTCCTGCAGAACCTGACCGTCCTGCGGCTGGAGGGGCGTATCGAGGCCACCCTCCAGTCGGCCGTGTGGGACCGGCTGCTGCGGCTGCCGACGAAGTTCTTCACCGAGCGGTCCACCGGCGAGCTGGCGAGCGCGGCCATGGGGGTCAGCGCGATCCGCCGGCTGCTGGCGGGGGTCGGCCCGGTGGTCGTCCAGTCGGTGACCGTGGGCGCGATGAACCTGGGGCTGCTGTTCTGGTACAGCGCCTCCATGGCGCTGGCGGCGCTCGGCATGCTCGTGGTGATCGGCGCCGTGTTCCTCGGGCTCGGGCTGTGGCAGGCGCGGTGGCAGCGGCGTCTTGTGGTGCTCACCAACAAGCTGAACAACCAGGCCTTCCAGACGCTGCGGGGGCTGCCGAAGCTGCGGGTGGCGGCGGCCGAGAACTACGCGTACGCCGCCTGGGCGTCCCAGTTCGCGCACAGCCGTGAGCTTCAGCAGAAGGTGGGCCGGATCAAGAACCTCACCACGGTGCTGGGCGCGGTGTACCTGCCGGTGTGCACGCTGCTGATGTTCATGCTGCTGGCGGGCCCGGCGCGCGGCTCGATGTCGGCGGCGGCCTTCCTGGCCTTCAACACCTCGGTGACGATGCTGCTGACCTCGGTCACCCAGCTGACCGGCGCCTTCGTCTCGGCGGTGGCCGCGCTGCCGCTGCTGGAGCAGATCAGGCCGGTGCTGGACACCACCCCGGAGGTGCGCACGGCCAGTACCCGGCCGGGGCCGCTGTCCGGCGCGATCGAGGCGCGGCGGCTGTCGTTCCGCTACACCGACGACGGGCCGCTGGTCCTCGACGACGTGTCCTTCGAGGTGCGGCCGGGCGAGTTCGTGGCGATCGTCGGACCCAGCGGCTGCGGAAAGTCGACGCTGCTGAGGCTGCTGATCGGGTTCGACCGGCCGCTGTCCGGCAGCGTGCTGTACGACGGCCAGGACCTGGCGGCCCTGGACCAGTCGGCCGTGCGGCGGCAGTGCGGGGTGGTGCTCCAGCACGCGCAGCCGTTCACCGGTTCCCTCCTGGACGTCATCCGCGGCACGGAGCCGTGCACGGCCGAGGAGGCGATGGCGGCGGCCGAGCTGGCGGGGCTGGCGCGGGACATCGAGCGGATGCCGATGGGTCTGCACACGATCGTCTCGGGAAGCGGCGCGGTCTCCGGCGGCCAGCGGCAGCGGCTGATGATCGCCCAGGCCCTGGTGCGCCGGCCGCGGATCCTCTTCTTCGACGAGGCGACCAGCGCCCTGGACAACGACACGCAGCGCACGGTGATCGAGAGCACCCGCAAGCTCAACGCCACCCGCGTCGTCATCGCGCACCGGCTGTCGACGGTGCTGGACGCCGACCGGGTCGTCGTGATGGAGGACGGCAAGGTCATCCAGCAGGGGCCGCCCGCCGAACTGCTCGCGGACACGGGCGGGCGGCTGCACGAACTGGTGCGGCGGCAAATGGCGTGAGGGCCGGTCCGGGCCGTTCGGTCCCGGCCCGGGTGGTTCAGTCCTGGCCCGGGACGGGGGCTCCGGAGGGGACTCCGGCGGCGATGTACGCCTCGTAGAAGCCCTTCCACGGGGCGTGGACCCCGGCGTGCGGTCCCTCGAAGCGCTCGCCGCGTGCCCTCGCGTCCAGGGCGGCCAGGCAGACCTCCCAGCCGGCGCCGTTGCGGGCGGCGGTGTCCTCGGCGGCGAGGACGTCGGTGAGGGTGAAGCGGGTGTGCCGGTCGTCGATTTCCTCGAGGTCGAAGTGGAGTTCGCTGCCACCCCACTCGAAGGACAGGTGCCCGGGCGGGTCGACGGCGAGCACGGTGCCGGTGAACTCCTCCGCGCCCGTCTCCCCACGGAAGGCGATGGTGCCGCCGGGCCGCAGATCCATCTCGGCACGGAACGGGAACCACTGCGCGAGTTCCCCGGGGTCGGTCACGAAGTGCCAGACGCGGTCCACGGGGTGGCCGTAGGCACGGGTGAAGCGAAGGGCGGGGCGGCCGTCGCCCAGCCGCAGAAAGGTGCCGGTGAGGTCGGCGGGCATGGAGATCAGTCCTTCGTCTGCTCGGAGGGTCGGGCGTCGACGGAATGTACCGGGCCGGGCCCGTACGGGACGCATGGAACCGCCGGGGCGGTCGCGACGGCCCTCACCCAGAGGCACTCCGGCCCCAGGGGCACTCCGGCCGATACCAGGGGCCGGCGGGCGGCCCCACTCCGCCGCCGGCCCCTTTGTACGGAATCGCCCGGCCCCCGCGGCAGGGCCCGCACTCCCCAGTCACGGGACCCTTCAGGTGTGCGCGGGGAACGCGCGATCCCGGCTCTCAGAACGCGAAGAAGCTCGTCACCGAAGCGTTCTTCACGCACTCGTTGGCATAGGCGCGCTCGTAGGAGACGCGCCTGCCCTGCCAGACGCCCTGGGCCGTGACCACCACGGGGTTGTACTCCCTGGTGCACGCCACCTGGTCGTTCGCCGTCAGCGCCTTGAAGTCACCGTCCGCACCGCGCAGTTCCGCGCACGCCTCGGTCGCGGCCGGGTGGGTGCCGGAGGGCGCCGGCGCGCAGCTCAGGGTGACGGCGCGCTCCGGTGCGGCGTTCGCCGCGCCGACGCCGTGGCCCACGGTGAGCACCAGGGCCGAGGGGGCGTAGAGCCCGGCAGTGGCCGGTGCGGGGCCGGCGAGAGCCGGCGCCGTGAGGGGCCCGCAGACGGCGGTGGCCGTCAGGCCGAGGGTCGTAGCCCAGCGCGCGGTGTTCCGCATCGTGTGCTTCCTTCCGCTGGAAGTCGTCGGGTGCCGGCCCCGGCTCGGTCGGTGCCGGAGCGGCGTGCGGGAGTCTGCCGAGTCCGCGGCGGAAACTCACGTCGAACCCGCGGGTTTCGGTAACCTTGCGTATTGAATCAGTGGCGAGAAGTCACGGAACGCCGAAGCGACAAGCCTTTGCCCATGGGCCCGGCGATCATCGGATCCGGCCGGATGGCCTGTTTTCCCGCGCTCGTCAATCGTCCTGAAACACTCCCGTTCCGCTCTCGGCGGACTTGTCCGCGACCCCTTGCGTTCATGTTCGAGCCACGTAATCGTCATTACATGATTACGACAGAGCAGCGAGAGAAAGTGCGCGGCTGGTTCGCCGGCCGCCTGCCGGACGATCTGTTCGAGGAACTGGTCGAAGTGGCGCTGGACCGCGAGGAGATCACCGTCATCGGCCGGATTCCCGCCCCCCGGCTCGCCGGGGACGCCGGGCCCGCGGAGCGGGAGGCGGCCGTCGAGGGCCGGGTGCGGGAGTTCCGGGAGCGCACCCGCGAGGACCGGATGGCGGTGGCCCGCGAGGCCGAGCACCGGTTCGGCCGGAAGGTGTCCTGGGGCGTGGAGTGCGCCGGGCGGCGCGCCCTGTTCACGCATGTCGCCGCGCCCGTCATGACCCGGCTGCGCCAGCCCGAGCGCCAGGTCCTCGACACCCTGATCGCGGGTGGCGTCGCCCGCAGCCGCAGCGACGCCCTCGCCTGGTGCGTGCGCCTGGTCCAGCAGCACACCGACGACTGGCTCGGCGAACTGCGCGCGTCGCTGGAGCACGTACAGCGGGTCCGGGCCCAGGGGCCCGATGCCCGGCCCGAGGACACCCACGACGAGGAGACTCACGACGAGGAGACTCACGACGAGGACAGCCGCGGCCGGGGCGCCCGTGGCGGGGAGGGGTGAGCAGGGGTGGAGGATTCATCCACCGGTGGCGTGAAAGATGGACGAACCGTCCTCTGGTGCGGCTCACGCACGGCGCCTTAGCGTCAGCGGACCCCCGAGGACGGTGCCCTTCCCGCCGCACACCCCACGCCGGCGAGCGCCCGTCCACCCGCCGCGCCACCACGCGCTCCACCGCCGTCCTCCGATGGAGCCCCCATGTCCTCGCAGCAGTCACCGCAGGCCCAGCCGCCCACCCCCTCCCCCGCCGCGCCGTCCGTCCCAGTTCAGGCCAAGACGGATCGTCATTCACCCTCAACGACCTGCACAGATTCACTAGTTGGCGTGGTAGGTTGTGAGTCGTGGGGGAATGCAAATGAAGCGGGCGTTCAAGTACCGCTTCTATCCGACTGATGCGCAGGCAGCCGAGCTTTCGCGCACTTTCGGCTGCGTCCGCAAGGTGTACAACATGGCGCTGGCCGCCCGTACCGAGGCGTGGACGCTGCGGCAGGAACGGGTCAACTACAACGCCACATCGGCGATGCTGACGGCGTGGAAGAAGACCGAGGAACTCGCCTACCTCAACGAGGTCTCCTCCGTCCCGCTTCAACAGGCACTCCGGCACCTGCAAGCGGCGTTCACCCACTTCTTCGGCAAGCGGGCCAAGTACCCACGGTTCAAGTCACGGAAGAGGTCGCGGAAATCCGCCGAGTACACCACCTCGGCGTTCCGGTTTTCTGACGACAGGCTGACCCTGGCAAAGATGGCCGAACCACTGGACATCGTGTGGTCCCGTCCGCTGCCTGCGGGTGCGCAGCCGTCCACGGTGACCGTGTCGGAGGACACGGCCGGCCGCTGGTTCGTCTCCCTCCTAGTGGAGGATCCCGGCCTCACGCCACTCCCGGACAACGGCAGCGCTGTTGGCGTGGACGTCGGCCTGGACCACCTGCTGACCCTGTCGACCGGGCAGAAGATCACCAACCCGCGGCACGAGCGACGCGACCGCGCACAGCTGGCGAAGGCGCAGCGGGAACTGTCCCGCAAGGCCCCGGGCGACGGCGCGAACCGGGCCAAGGCCCGCCGCAAAGTCGCCCGCATCCACGCCCGCATCACCGACCGGCGGCGCGACCATCTACACAAGATCACTACTCGGCTCGTTCGTGACAACCAAACGATCGTGGTCGAGGACCTGACTGTTCGGAATCTGCTGAAGAACGGTCATCTCGCCCGCGCCATCAGTGACGCGGCGTGGCGCGAGTTCCGCAGCATGCTGGAGTACAAGGCAGCTTGGTACGGCCGTGCGGTGATCGCGGTCGACCGCTGGTTCCCCTCCTCCAAACTGTGCTCGGCCTGCGGAGCATTGCAGGAACGGATGCCGCTGCAGGTGCGTACCTGGACGTGCGACGGCTGCGGTGCCAGCCATGACCGCGATGTGAACGCGGCGAACAACCTTCTGGCCGCCGGGCTGGCGGTGTCGGCCTGTGGAGCCGGTGTAAGACCTCAACGGAGAACTCCGGGCGGGCAGTCGGCGACGAAGCAGGAATCCCCACGGCGCGAGCCGTAGGACTCCCACCTTTCAGGGGGCGGGAGGAAGTCAAGCTGTTCGTCAACAAGACTGCGGGCAGTTGGCGGCGCTGCCCACCGCCAACGCCCGACTGATGCCGGGCCAGCCCGACCTGTCGGTTGCCGTGATCATCCGGCTCGACGCCCAGCCCCACCCGGGCGAGCTGCCATCCGGCATGTCGAAGAACGTCACGAACCTCCAGCGGCTGTTCGGGCCCGCGAGGTGGAGGTATTCCTGTTCCCGCTGCGGCTTGCCGGGGCGGACAGGGCTCCGATGCGGGCTGTGGTTCACGTCAACTCGCCGTAAGCCGCGATGTTGTTGTCACACCCCACCGATACGTTGGCGGGCATGACTCATTTCGTACTGGTGGCGGGCGCGTGGCTGGGTGCGTGGGCGTGGGACGAGGTGGTGCCCGGCCTGCGGGAGGCCGGGCACGACGTCCACGCCCTCACCCTCGGCGGCCTCGCCGAGAAGAAGGACCTGCCGGCCGGTCAGCGGACCCACGTCCAGGACATCGTCGGCCATGTGGAACGCCACGACCTGCGGGACGTCGTCCTGGTCGGGCACAGCTACTCGGGCATCCCGGTCGGGCAGGCGGCCGAGCGAATCGGCGGCCGGCTGCGGCGCGTGGTGTTCGTCGACTCGAACGTCCCGGTCGACGGCCGGTCGTTCCTCTCGGGGTTCGACAGTGACGACGTCCGGCGGGCGCTCGACGCGAACGACGGCTGCTGGCCGCCGCTGCCTCCGGACGCCTACGCCGGCCAGGAACTGACCGCCGAGCAGATCCACCGCATCGTCACCGAGGGCACGCCGCACCCCGGCGCCACGCTCACCGAGCCGGCCGTGCTGCGGCGTCCGGTCGGCGAGCTGCCGGCGACCTACGTCAAGTGCCTGCTGGACGGACCCGAGCCGCCGCCCGTCGTGGCCGAGGCGCTCAAGGGCGAGCGCTGGGAGCTGGTGGAGACGGACACCGGCCACTGGCCGATGTTCTCCCGGCCCCGCGAACTCGCCCGGATCCTGGTCGAGTCCGCGGCCGTGGACTGACGAGCGGGCGGTCCGCTCCCGGAGGTGCCGGCCCGCGCCTACCGGCCAGTATCGTCGGGTGACGTGCGTGACGGGCGACTTCGGGAGGGACGGATGGCGAAGCACTGGGCGGACTTCCAGTACGAGATCTATCTCAACGGCATGACGGGCGCGGTACCGCGGCTGCCCACCGACCTGACCCGCCTGGAGGAGCTGACCGAACAGCGGCTCGGCCCCGGCCCGGTGGGCTATGTGGCGGGCAGCGCGGGCAACGGCAGTACGGCGCGGGCCAACCGGGCCGCCCTGGACCGGCGCCGGATCGTGCCGCGCATGCTCCGGGACGTCCACGCGCGCGATCTGTCGGTGGAGGTGCTGGGCCGGGCCCTGCCGGCCCCGCTGGCGCTGGCACCGGTCGGGGTGCTGTCGATCCTGCACCCGGACGCGGAGCCGGCGGCGGCGCGGGCCGCCGCGGCGCAGGGCGTGCCGTTCGTCCTGTCGTCGGCCTCCAGTACGCCCCTGGAGCGGGTCGCCGAGGCGATGGGGGACGCCGAGCGCTGGTTCCAGCTGTACTGGGCCAAGGACCGCGAGGTGACCCGGAGCCTGTTGGGCCGGGCCAGGGCGTCCGGGTTCAGCGTCCTGGTGGTCACCCTGGACACTCCGCTGCTGGCCTGGCGGCCCCGCGACCTGGACCAGGCGTACCTGCCGTTCCTGCACGGCGTGGGCACCGCCAACTACTTCTCCGACCCAGCCTTCCGGGCGGGTCTGGCCAAGCCGGTGCACGAGGATCCCAACGCGGCGGTGCTGCACTTCGTGGGCATGTTCGCCGACCCAGGCAAGACCTGGCCGGATCTGGCCTTCCTGCGGGAGAACTGGGACGGCCCGATCGTCCTGAAGGGCATCCTGCACCCCGACGACGCCCGCCTGGCCGCCGACGCCGGTATGGACGGCGTGGTGGTGTCCAACCACGGCGGGCGCCAGGTGGCCGGCTCCGTCGCGGCCGCCGACGCGCTGCCCCGGGTGGCCGAGGCGGTCGGCGACCGGCTGACGGTCCTGTTCGACAGCGGTGTGCGCACCGGGGACGACGTGTTCAAGGCGCTCGCCCTCGGTGCGCGGGCGGTGCTGCTGGGCCGGCCGTACGCGTACGGGCTCGGACTGGACGGCCAGGCGGGCGTCGAGCACGTGATCCGGTGTCTGCTCGCGGAGTTCGACCTCACGCTCGCCCTGGCGGGACACGCCGGGCCGGACACGGTCGGCGCGGGCGACCTCGTCGAGGACCCCGCCTGACCCGAGCCGGCCGGCCGTGGCCGCCGCCCGGACGCGCCACCCCCCGGCCCGGCGCCC
>NZ_JBSGBZ010000035.1:0-88608 GCF_053601495.1 Streptomyces sp. NPDC004721 | reverse complement strand
GCCGACGGAACGTTCCGTCGGCGGGCGCCGGGGGGTCGTAAACCGGTCAGGCAGGTGATACGTCCGGTGCACGACCGGCAGGGGGCACGCGCGGAGCGCGACCGGGGGGACGACCGGGGAAGGGGACGGTTTCTCGGGCGGACGGGTCGGGTGCTGCACGTGCTGGTGGGGGGACGGGGGAGAGGCGTGCGGGGGATCGGGGATGGAGACGGACAAATCGAGAAAGGGGCTGGTCGGGGCAGTCGGGGCAGTCGGGGCAGTCGGGGTGGTCAGTGGATGATGCCGGTCCGCAGGGCTACGGCGACCATGCCGGCCCGGTCGCCGGTGCCGAGCTTGCGGGCGATGCGGGCGAGGTGGCTCTTGACGGTCAGCGCGGACAGGCCCATCGAGACGCCGATGGCCTTGTTCGACTGGCCCTCCGCGACCAACCGCAGCACCTCGACCTCGCGGCCGGAGAGCTCGCGGAAACCACCCGGGTGGCTCGGGGCGCCCGGGGGGCGGCGGTGCAGTCGGGCGGCCGCGGCGCCGATGGGGGCGGCGCCGGGCCGGGTGGGTAGCCCGACGTTGGTGCGGGTGCCGGTGACGACGTAGCCCTTGACACCGCCGGCCAGGGCGTTGCGAACGGCGCCGATGTCGTCGGCGGCGGACAGGGCCAGGCCGTTGGGCCATCCGGCGGCACGGGTCTCGGACAGCAGTGTGAGCCCGGAGCCGTCGGGCAGGTGGACGTCGGCTACGCAGATGTCACGCGGATTGCCGATACGGGGACGGGCCTCCGCGACGGACGACGCCTCGATGACGTCACGGACTCCAAGCGCCCACAGATGACGGGTGACGGTGGAACGGACGCGCGGGTCCGCCACGACGACCATGGCGGTCGGCTTGTTCGGGCGGTAGGCGACCAGGCTTGCGGGCTGCTCGAGGAGAACGGACACCAGGCCTCCTGGGGGGTGGGGGGACGGGGCCGGCTTGTGGGGATGAAGCCGGGAAGAACCGTGTTTGCAAGGTCACAGTGGTCTTCGGCACCAAACCCGGTGTCCTTTAGAGAATGATCACGATCTGGTGAGTGACCGAGCGTTTAATTCGAACGTATTGTCGATAATCCGAAGGTCGAATCGGTTCACTTGAGTGTCATTAGGGAGCGATACCTGCCTGAAAGTGGCCGTATCGACAAAGAAACGGCAAGAAGCCGGTAAGGCACCCGGACAGGTGTACGCGCACGGGTGCGGGACCTCGTCAGCGTGGGTGCCAGTCCCTCGTCAGTGCGGGGGTCCGGCGTCAACGCGACTGCGGGCCGCGCCGCTGCGGCAGCGTCACCACCGACGCGTCCCCAGGACCGGCCGGCGGCAGCCCGGCGACCTGGGCGAGCAGATCGCACCAGGACGCCAGGTGCGCCGCGGTGTCCGGCACCTCGCCCAGCCCCTCCCGGGGCGTCCAGGAGGCGCGGATCTCGATCTGCGAGGCCGCCGGGCGCGACGACAGCCCGCCGAAGTAGTGCGAACTCGCGCGCGTGACGGTCCCACTCGGCTCGCCGTACATCAGCCCGCGCGCCTGGAGCGCCCCGGTCAGCCACGACCAGCACACGTCCGGCAGCAGCGGGTCGGCGGCCATCTCCGGCTCCAGCTCCGCGCGCACCAGCGTCACCAGCCGGAACGTGCCCTGCCAGGCGTCGTGCCCGGCCGGATCGTGCAGCAGCACCAGCCGGCCGTCGGCCAGGTCCTGCTCCCCGTCGACGACCGTGGCCTCCAGCGCGTACGTGAACGGGGCGAGCCGCTGCGGCGGCGGGACCTGCTCGATCTCCAGCTGCGGCCGCAGCCGCGCGGTCCTCAGCGCCTCGACCGCCGCCCGGAAGGGCAAGGGAGCCTGAGCCGCCCTGCTCGCATCGCCGTCCCCCTTTCCCGGATCCTTCGGATCGTCCATTCCGCCAGTGCCGTCCGACAGTCGTCCCTGAGCCGCAGCCATGCCGGGAAGATTAAGGGGAACCGGGCCTTTGTGCAGGGCAAGACACCCCGCCGCCGTCGGCGCCGCCGTCCGGGGGCCGCACACCGGGGCCTTCGCGTCATCGGGGGCATGCGAGACTTGCGGGCGTGAGTGCCAACCAGACGCCCGCAAGCCGGCAGCCGCAGACAGCCACCTACGACTCCGCCTTCCTGAAGGCGTGCAGGCGTGAACCCGTGCCGCACACCCCCGTGTGGTTCATGCGGCAGGCCGGGCGCTCCTTGCCGGAGTACCGCAAGGTGCGCGAGGGCATCCCGATGCTCGAGTCCTGCATGCGCCCGGAGCTGGTCGCCGAGATCACCCTGCAGCCGGTCCGCCGGCACAACGTGGACGCGGCGATCTACTTCAGCGACATCGTCGTGCCCCTCAAGGCCATCGGCATCGACCTGGACATCAAGCCCGGCATCGGCCCGGTCGTCGAGCGCCCGGTGCGCACCCGCGAGGACCTCGCGCGGCTGCGTGACCTGACCCCCGAGGACGTCTCCTACGTCACCGAGGCGATCGGCCTGCTCACCCGCGAGCTCGGGTCCACCCCGCTCATCGGCTTCGCCGGCGCCCCCTTCACCCTCGCGAGTTACCTCGTGGAGGGCGGCCCCTCCCGGACGTACGAGAACGCCAAGGCGATGATGTACGGCGACCCCGAGCTGTGGGCCGACCTGCTCGACCGCCTCGCCGCCATCACGACCGCCTTCCTGAAGGTGCAGATCGAGGCGGGCGCGAGCGCCGTGCAGCTCTTCGACTCCTGGGCCGGCGCCCTCTCGCCCGTCGACTACCGCCGCTCGGTGCTGCCCGCCTCCGCCAAGGTCTTCGAGGCCGTTGCCGGGTACGGCGTCCCGCGCATCCACTTCGGCGTCGGCACCGGTGAGCTGCTCGGCCTGATGGGCGAGGCGGGCGCGGACGTCGTCGGCGTCGACTGGCGAGTCCCGCTCGACGAGGCCGCGCGCCGTGTCGGCCCCGGCAAGGCGCTCCAGGGCAACCTCGACCCGACCGTGGTGTTCGCGCCCCGGAAGGCCATGGAGACCAAGGCCCGGGAGGTGCTGGACGCGGCCGCGGGACTGGAGGGCCACATCTTCAACCTCGGCCACGGCGTCATGCCCTCGACCGACCCCGACGCGCTCACCCACCTCGTCGAGTACGTCCACACGCAGACCGCGCGCTGACCCGCCGCCCTTCCCCCGCTGCCAGGCGCACCGGGGGAAGGGCGGGGCGGGCCCTTCGGCGGCCGGTCGCCGGCCGTCAGTACCGCAGGCGGGTGGCCGCCACGATGCTCTGCGGGGTCGCCCCCTCGAACCGCGCGGCCTCCGCACGCCGTACCGCGACGACCGCGCCGAACAGCGACTCCCCGAGCGCCTCGCGCAGCACCGCCGACCGCTCGAAGTGCGCCAGCGCCTCGGTGAGCGAGGTGGGCAGCCGCTTGTGCCCTCCCACCTCGGCGGGGTCACCCACCTCGGGTGGCGGCAGGGTCGCGGCGGCGTCGATCCCGGCGAGGCCGGCGGCGATGACCGTGCCCACCGCCAGGTACGGGTTGGCCGCCGCGTCGAAACTCTTGATCTCGGCGTTCGCCGCCCAGCCGGCGTCCGGTGCCCCGGCGACGAAGCGGATCGCGGCCTCCCGGTTCTCCGGGCCCCAGCACTGGAACGCGCCGGCCCAGCGGGAGGGTTCGAGCCGCAGATAGCTGGCGGCCGAGGGCGCGCCGAGGGCGAGCAGCGCGGGCAGCTCCCGCAGGACGCCCGCGAGGAACGCCTCGCAGACCGCCGTCATGCCGTGCGGGCCGTCCCCGTCCCGGCACAGGTTCCGGCCGTCCTGCCAGAGACTGAGGTGCAGGTGGCGTCCGTTGCCGACCGCTCCTGCCTCGACGACCGGGGCGAACGACGCCGTCAGCCCGTGCCGCGCGGAGACCGCCCTGACCGTCTCCCGCACGAGCACCGCCAGATCGGCCGCTCCCACCGGGTCCGCGGGTGCCACGGACACCTCGAACTGGCCGGGCGCGTACTCCGGGTGCAACTGCTGCACGGCGACTCCCTGCGCGACCAGGGCGTCCAGCACGTCGCGCAGGTAGTCGGACAGCTCGACGAAGCGTGCCATGCCGTACGCGGGGCCCGCGGCCGGGCGGGACGGGGACGGGGACGGATCCGTGTCTCGGCCGACCACCCACTCGGTCTCGAAGCCCATCCGCAGGGCGAGGCCGCGTTCGGCGGCCCGCTCGGTCATCCGCCGGGCGAACAGCCGTTGACAGCCGGGGTACGGAGTGCCCCGCTGGTCGTGGCGGTCGGCCGGCGCCCAGGCCCAGCCGGGCTGCGCGGCCAGCGGGGTCAGCCGGTCGAGGTCGGGCAGGAGCCGCAGGTCGCCCTCGGGGGCGCCGGTGTGCCCGCCGGTGGTGACGGAGTCGTCGGCCAGGAACAGGTCGAAGACCGGCGGCATGGCGACACCCCACCGCACGGCGTCGGGCAGCGCCGAGACCGGCACGGTCTTGACACGGGTGATGCCCGCGGTGTCCACCATGGTGAGGACGACCCCGCTCACTCCCTGCGCCGTCAGCCGGTCGGCCTCCCCGGCCGCCCGGGCCCGCTCCTCGCGCGCGGTGGACATGACATCCTCCTTCACCGCGTGCGGCCGTGATCGGCTCCGCGGTCGTGCTCTTGAGTGTGATCGCCGCCGGGACGCGGCGGCCGGAGCCCCGCCCCGGATCACTTCGGTGACGTGGGCGAACGCCGCGACGGCCGGGTGCGGGTGCCGGGACCGGCCGCGGGTGCGCCGGACCGGCTGCGGCAGGGGGTGTGCGCCCGGCGCGGCAGTGGACCGCCGGTGCCCGTCAGCGTCGGTCGAGGAGGTCCATGAACATGCTCTTGTGGAGTTCCTCGACGTGCCGGCGCGCCACCTCGGCCGCCTCCGCCGCGTCCCCGCGCAGTATCGCCTTCACCAGGGCGCGGTGCTCGTCGTTGGAGTGGCGCAGGAAGTCCAGCGGGTAGGGCAGGTAGTAGCGGTACAGCTCCCGTAGCACGGCGCCGTAGGGGTCGGCGACGGAGTCGAGTCCGGTCGCGGCGGCCACCGCCATGTGGAACCGCTCGTCGCAGCCGTGGAACTCCGCCCAGCTCGGGGCCCGGTCCATCTCCTCGAGCAGCCGGTCCAGTTCCCGCGCGGACTCCGGGTCGAGGCCGCGGACCGCGGCCAGATGCGCGACCCCGCACTCCAGGACGAGCCGGTGGTCGATCAGCTGGTGCACGTCGGCCGACGCCGCCCGGTACGTCTCGATGGCCCCGACCGTCGAGTGCGCGGGCCGCTCGGCCACCAGCGTCCCGCCGGTGCGGCCGCGTCTGCGCTCCAGCACGCCCTCCTTGCACAGGGCCACCAGGGCCCGGCGGACCGTGATCTCGGAAACGCCCAGGGCCTCGGCGATCCGGTCGCTGCCCGGCAGCCGCTCACCGGGCGCCAGCAGGCCGAGATCCACGGCGAGCCCGATACGGGCCCGTACGGCGTCCAGTGCGGACAGCCGCCGGATGGCGGTGAGCGGCGGCGCGTTCAGGCCGTGCGTGGCCTGCTCCGCGCGCGCCGGGCGGGAGTTCACGGGGGAGCCGGGCATGGCGACACCGTACTCAAAAGTGCTCATCTTGAACACTCTTGTTTAAGTGCTCATCGTGCTCTATTTTTTTTCGCCATCAGGCCACCTGCTGTCCGAAAGTGGTGACTCCCGTGTCCCGGCCCCTGCCCATCGCCCTCGCGCAGGCCCCTCCGCGCTCCTCCCGCTCGCCGCTGGCCGGCTTCGCCGACGAGGTCCAGGACCTCCTCGCGAGGTTCCCCGGGACCCGTCTGGCGGTCTATCCCGAGCTGCACCTGTGCGGGGTGGAGGGTGCCCGGGAGGAGCGGGAGGCCCGGCTGCGGGAGTCCGCGGAGCCGTTGGGCGGCCCCCGGACCAAGATGCTCGCCGAGCTGGCGGGTGACCTGGGGATCTGGCTGCTGCCCGGCAGCGTGTGCGAGCGTGGTCCGCAGGGCGAGCTGTTCAACACCGCTCTGGCCTTCTCGCCCGAGGGCCGGCTCGCGGCCTCGTACCGCAAGGTCTTCCCGTGGCGCCCCTACGAGCCGTACGACCCCGGCGACCGCTTCGTCGTGGCCGACCTGGCCGAGGCGGGCCGGATCGGCTTCGCGATCTGCTACGACGCGTGGTTCCCCGAGGTCTCCCGGCATCTGGCCTGGATGGGCGCGGAAGTGATCGTCAATCCGGTCATGACGACGACCGCCGACCGTGCCCAGGAACTGGTCCTGGCCCGGGCCAACGCCATGGTGAACCAGGTCTATGTGATCAGCGTCAACACCGCGGGCCCGGTCGGCACCGGCCGCAGTCTCGTGGTGGACCCGGAGGGCCGGGTACGGGTCGAGGCCCCCGACGCCCTGCCCACCGTCCTCACCGACGTGCTCGACCTCGACGACGTCACCCGGGTCCGGACCCACGGCACGGCGGGCCTCAACCGCGTGTGGGACCAGTTCCAGGACGGTGACGCCCCGATCGAACTGCCGCTGTACCAGGGGCGGATCGACCCCCGCCGCTGGAATCCGGACCGCCGCGCCGGCGGCTGACCGCCCGGCACGTCCGCCTCCGCCCCGTCCCCCGCGCCCGCCGACACACCCCCGGAAGCCCGCCCGGCCCCTACGCGCCCCCCTGGAGCCCCGCCATGGAACAGCCCACCCCGACGCTGAACCGGACCCTGACCCTCAGATCAGTCGTCGCCTTCGGCCTCGCCTACATGACCCCCCTGATCGTGCTCGGCACGTACGGGGTCATCGCGCAGACGACCAACGGCACCGTGCCGACCGCCTACCTGCTGGCCATGGTCGCGATGATCTTCACCGCGCACAGCTACGGCAAGATGGCCGCGGCCCATCCGGTGGCGGGGTCGGCCTACACCTACGTGCGGCGGGCCATCGACTCCAGGGCGGGCTTCCTCGTCGGGTGGGCGACGCTCCTCGACTACTTCTTCCTGCCCATGGTCATCTGGCTGATCGGCGGCGCCTACCTGCACGCCCAGTTCCCCGGCGTGCCCTTCTGGGTCTGGATCGTCGGCTTCATCGCGATCACCACCGCCTTGAACGTGCGCGGCATCCGCACCGCGGAGAAGACCAACGACCTGCTCATGATCTTCCAGGTCCTCGTCATCGGCTTCTTCGCGCTCTTCTCGCTGCTCCACGTCTTCCGCCACTCGGGCGCCGGAGGGCTGTTCAGCGCCACGCCGTTCCTCAACGACAACAGCACCCTGGTCGGCGTCTCGGCCGGAGCGGCCATCGCCGCGTACTCCTTCCTCGGCTTCGACGCCGTCACCACCCTCACCGAGGAGACCGTCGAGCCGCGGCGCACCATCCCCCGCGCGATCATGCTCATCGCCCTGATCGGCGGCGGTATCTTCGTCCTGCTCGCGTACACGACCCAGCTCGTGCACCCGGGGAGCACCTTCACCGACCCGGACTCGGCCGCCTTCGAGATCGCCAAGACGATCGCCGGGAGCCTGTTCTCCTCGATCTTCCTGGCCGGTCTGGTGGTCGCTCAGTTCGCCTCGGGCATCGCCGCCCAGGCCAGCGCCTCCCGCCTGCTGTTCGCGATGGGCCGGGACGGTGTGCTGCCCCGCCGCTTCTTCGGGTTCGTCCACCCCCGGTTCCGCACCCCCGCCGTCAACATCGTGCTGACGGGGGCGATCGGACTCATCGCGCTGCGACTCAACGTGGCGACCTCCACGTCCTTCATCAACTTCGGCGCGTTCACCGCCTTCACCTCGGTGAACCTCAGCGTGATCGCCACCTTCCTGCGCGAGCGCCGCGCGGGCCGCAGACTGAACCCGCTCACCTACGTCGCCTTCCCGGTGATCGGCGCGGCGGTCGACATCTGGCTGCTGACCCGCCTCGACGGCAAGGCCATCACCCTGGGCCTGATCTGGCTCGCCGTGGGCGTGCTCTACCTCGCCCATCTCACCCGGCTGTTCCGGACCCCGCCGCCGGAGATCGACTTCACGGAGGAGACCAGGACCCCCGAAACGGTCTGACCGGGACCCGGGTTCTCCGGCCGAGGGGCCGCCGCACCGCCGGCGGCCCCGTTCGGCTTCTCAGCGCGACTGCTCCGGCCCCGGTACCAGCTCCAGGCCGCTGTCCGCGGGCAGGGTCTGCCGGTAGCCGGTGTACATGTGCTCGGTCGCCAGGCGGACCAGGCGGTCCTCGTCCGCCGCGCCCGCGGCCTCCAGGATGGCGCGGTGCTCGCTCACCATGACCGGGACGCTGCCCGGCTCGTGGACGTAGGAGCGGGTGATGCGGCGGTTGACCGGGTGGTCCCAGAGGGTGTCGATCATGCGCAGGAGCAGCGCGTTGTCGCAGGGCTCGATCAGCAGCCGGTGGAAGGTCCGGTTGAGTTCGAACTGCGCCGCCGCGTCGGCCGGTTCCGTGGCCGCCATCTCCTCGATCACCGCCTCGAGCCGGGCCAGCCGGGCCCGGTCGTGCCGGCCGCAGGCCAGGCGCAGGGCCAGCGTCTCCATCGACTGGCGCACCTGGTAGACCTCGGCGATGTCCTTGGGCTGGAGGGCGTTGACGATGTATCCGCTGCCCGGCAGCCAGGTGACCAGTCCCTCGTGGGCGAGGCGGTTCAGCGCGTCCCGTACCGGGGTGCGGGACACGCCAAGGCGCTCCGCGACCTGCTCCTGCACCAGGGTGGCGTCGGCCTCCAGACCGCCCGAGACGATCTCGTCGCGGAGTCGCTCGTACACGCGGACGCCCAACGGCCTGGTGTCCCTGGGATCGCTGCGCAAAGGCTCCACGTCTGCTCTCCGTCCCTGAGGGCCGTACCCCCAACCGGATACCGCTTCCGCCGAAGAATTCCACCTCGCGCGGACCGTTGTCTTCTCTGAACCCACTGTATACGGTGTGCGCACTGCATCCAGAGGAGGTCTGGCCGTGTTCGTTCTGAACACCTGGTATGTCGCTGCCTGGTCCACGGAAGTCACCCGCGATCCCGTGCGCAGGGTCGTCTGCAAGCAACCGCTCGTGCTCTACCGCACCCAGGACGGCGCGGCGGTGGCCCTCGCCGACCGCTGTGCCCACCGCGCCTACCCGCTGTCCGCCGGCCGCACCGTGGGGGACTCCGTCGAGTGCGGGTACCACGGCTTCGCCTACGGACCCGACGGAGTGTGCACCCGCGTCCCCGCGCAGGCCGCCATCCCCGCCCGGGCCCGCGTACGCCGCTACCCCGTCGTGGAGAAGGACGGCTGGATCTGGGTGTGGACCGGCGACGCGGACCTCGCCGACGAGAGCCTGGTCCCCGACACGCACTGGATGAACGACCCCGCGTGGGCCACGGTCACCCACACGATGCTCTTCGAGTGCCGTCACGACCTCATCCACGACAACCTGCTGGACCTCACCCACGAGACGTTCCTGCACAAGACGACCGTCGGCGACGACTACATCCCCGAGTACGGCATCACGGTCGAGGTGGACGGCGACGTCGTGACCGTGGACCGGTTCATGCCCGGCGTCGAGGCGCCGCCGCTGTACGCGCGGACCATGGGCACCGAGGGACTCTACGACCGGTTCCACGCCACCGAGTTCCACATCCCGGGCTACCACGTGCTGCACTCCGGCATCACCGCCCAGGGGCGTCCGCGCGAGGAGGGCCACCTCATCAAGGTGCTCAACGGGATCACTCCGGTCGACGAGCGGACCACCTGGTACTACTACGCGTTCAGCCGCAACTTCGCGGTCGACGCCGAGTGGGCCACCAAGGAACTCGAGGTCGGCCTGGAGACCGTGCTGCGCGAGGACGCCGACGCGCTGCGGGAGCAGGAGACCGGGATGCGGGAGCGGCCCGACGGCGAGCACGACGTGCTCATCGGGCAGGACGCCGGTGTCGCCAAGGCCCGCCGGATCCTCAACCGTCTGCTCGCCGCGGAGCAGTCCGCCGAGCAGTCCGCCGGCCGGACCGTGAAGGGCTGAGGGCCGTGACGCGGCTGCACGGCATCGACCTGGACGCGCCGGGGCGCCAGGTCGGCGCCCTCCACCTGACCCACTCGGACAACCGGCACGACAACGGGGTCGTCCCCGTCCCGGTCGCGGTGCTCTCCGGCGCCCCCGGCCCGACGGCCCTGCTCGTGGCCGGCACCCACGGCGACGAGTACGAGGGGCAGGTGGTCCTGCACCGCCTGCTGCGCGAGACCGATCCCGGGCAGTTGACCGGCCGGCTCATCGTCCTGCCGGCGCTGAACCTGCCCGCGGTCCGCGCCGCGGCCCGGGTCTCCCCGCTCGACGGCGGCAACCTCAACCGCAGTTATCCCGGGAACGGCACGGGCGGTCCCACGGCCCAACTCGCCGACGCCCTGGTCAGCGAACTGCTGCCGCACGCGGACCTGGCGATGGACCTGCACTCCGGCGGATCGACCGGCCACTACCTCCCGTCGGTCTTCGTCTACGACGGCCCCGGCCCCGAGGCCTGGCAGGCCAAGCGGCGGCTGACGGAGCGGATGGGACTGCCGTGGACGATGGTCGTCCCCGCGCGGTTCGAGCCCGGCTCGTTCTCCACCGCCGCCGATGACGCCGGGGTCGCGATGATCTCCACCGAGCTGGGCGGCGGCGGCGAGGTCAACCCCGCGTTCGTGTCCGACGCGGTCCACGGACTGCGCCGGGTGCTGGCGGGAGCCGGGATCCTCCCGGCGGGGCCGGACACCCCGCCCGCCCCGCCGACCCGCTGGATCGACCTG
Source organism: Streptomyces sp. NPDC004721 (assembly GCF_053601495.1). Lineage (NCBI taxonomy): Bacteria > Bacillati > Actinomycetota > Actinomycetes > Kitasatosporales > Streptomycetaceae > Streptomyces > Streptomyces sp. NPDC004721. The sequence goes on along the minus strand of NZ_JBSGBZ010000035.1, from coordinate 77,890 downwards.
CTCCCCGACGGGGCCGTGTACACCCCCGCCCGGGGGCTCTTCGAGCCGATCGCCCGCCTCGGCCAGGAGGTCGAGGAGGGAGACCTCATCGCCCGGATCCACCCCGTCGAGGAACTCGCCCGCCCCTCCGTCCCCGTCCTCGCCCACCGCGCCGGCGTCGTCGCAGTCGTCCGCCGCCCACCCCTGGTGGACCTGGGCGACGCCCTCTACCGCCTGGCGGCGCACCGCCCGGAGGCCGACACCCCGTCCACCGGCTGACCGCCGGTACCCCGTCGTCCGGCTGACCGCCGGTACCCCGTCGTCCGGCTGACCGCCGGCACACCCGACTCCGACCACCCGCCGACTGCCACGGTACCGCCGGTCCCGCCACCCGCTGGGCCGCCCGGTGCTCCGCCGGCCCCACCAACCCCCTGCAGCGTCGGTTCGGCCATCAGCCGACCGTCCGGCGTACGGCCGGTCCTGCCACCCGCCGACCCGCCACGGCGCCGCCGGTTCGGTCACCCGCCGACGTCCGGCATACCGCCGCCGTCCCGCCGCCCGTCCGCCGTCCGGTGTTCCGCCGGCCCTGACACCGCCTGTCCGCCATGGTGCCGTTGGTCCTGCCACCTGCTGGGCCGTCAGGGGCACCACCCATCCCGCCCATCCGCCGACCGCCCGGCGCACCGCTGGTCCGGTCACCCGCCGGCCGTCATGGTGCGGGCGGTCGTGCCACCTGCCGACGGCCCGGCGTCCCCGGCCATCCGTCGAAAGCCCGGCCTGCCGCCGGTCCTGTGACCCTCTGTCCGTTGTGGTGCCGCCGGTCCCGGCACCCGCTCGGCCGTCCGGTTCACCGCCAGTCCTGCCACCCGCCGACCGCCCGGCGTACCGCTCGGGCCACCCTCTGCCCGGCGTTCGTCAGTCCCGCCATCCGCCGACCGTCCGGTCGTACCGCCGCTCCGGGCACCGGCTGATCGCCGCCCGGGGGCCGCCCCTCAGCCCTCGTCGACGTACCACCCGCCCCTGTCCTGCCCTCCTTCAAGAAGGACGATCCCGTGCGCCATCCGATACGTCTTCCCCTCCTCGCGGCAGTCGTCGCGCTGGCTCTTGCCGGCTGTACCAACGCATCGGCCGAAGGCGGTTCCGCCGGGCCGGGGCCGTCCGCGGCGGCGTCCGGCGGTGGTGCCGGCACGGCGGCGGTGGACGCCGCGGCCGCGGCGCTGCTCCCCGCCGACGTCAAGTCCAAGGGCGTGCTCGCGGTGGCGAGCGACGCGTCCTACCGGCCGTTCGAGTACTTCGACACCGACAACAAGACGATGATCGGCTTCGACGTCGACATGACCGACGCCCTCGGCGCCAGGCTGGGCCTGAAGGTCACCCACGTCAACGCCGGGTTCGACGGCATCCTGCCCGGCCTGGCCGCCCGCAAGTTCGACATGGGTGCCTCCGCGTTCTCCATCACCCCCGAGCGGTCGAAGTCCGTCGACTTCGTGCCGTACCTCAACGGCGGCTCGGGCATCGCGGTCAAGGCGGGCAACCCGCTCGGACTGAAGATGGACCCGATGGCGCTGTGCGGGCACACCGTCTCGGCCCAGAAGGGCAGCCTCCAGGGTCTCGACCAGCTGCCCGCGATCTCCCAGCAGTGCACCGGTGCGGGCAAGGCCCCGGTGAAGGCCGAGCTCTTCCCCTCCCAGGACAGCGCCAACCTCGCGGTCGTCAGCGGCCGGGTCGACGCGGTGATGGCCGACTCGGTCTCCCTCGCGCTCCAGGCCAAGGCGTCCAACGGCAAGTTGGAGCTCGCCCCCGGCACCGACTACGAGCCGTCCCCCGTCGGCATCGCCCTGCCCAAGGGCTCCGCGCTCAAGCCGGCCCTGGACGCGGCCATGAAGGCCCTCCTGTCCGACGGCACCATGGAGTCGCTCATGAAGAAGTGGGACGTCCCCGCCGGCCTGCTCCTGAAGTCCGGGAGCTGACATGGCCGCCCTGCCCACCCCGCTCGCCCGGGAGACCGAGGCGAAGACACCGGACACCGAGCCGACCGTCGTCCCCAAACGGCACCCGGCCCGCTGGCTGACGGCGGCCGCACTGCTGCTGATCGGCGCGGCGACGCTGCGGTCGGTGTTCACCAACCCCCGCTTCGGCTGGGACGTCGTCAACACCTACCTGCGGGACGTGTCCATCGGCCGCGGACTGGCCGTCACCCTGGAACTCACCGCGATCTGCATGGTCCTCGGCGTCGTACTGGGCATCGTCCTCGCGGTGATGCGGCTGTCGGTCAACCCCGTCGTGCGGTCCGCGGCGTTCCTGTACGTCTCGTTCTTCCGCGGTACGCCCGTGCTGGTGCAACTGCTGTTCTGGTACAACCTGGCGGCGCTCTACCCCACGCTGACCTTCGGCATCCCGGGCCTGTCCCTGGACGCCAACCGGCTGATCACCCCGCTGGTCGCGGCCATTCTCGGCCTCGGCCTGAACGAGGCGGCCTACATGTCGGAGATCGTCCGGGCCGGCATCCTGTCCGTCGACCACGGCCAGGCCGAGGCCGCCGGAGCGCTGGGCCTGACCCGGATGCAGACCATGCGCCGGGTGATCCTGCCGCAGGCCATGCGGGTGATCATCCCGCCGACCGGCAACGAGACCATCGGCATGCTCAAGACCACCGCCCTGGTGAGCGTGCTGGCCGTGCCCGACCTGCTCTACTCCGCGCAGATCCTGTACTCGCGCAACTTTCAGACCATCCCGCTGCTCATCGTCGCGAGCATCTGGTACATGGTCGTCACCAGCATCCTCACCATCGGGCAGTTCTACGTCGAGCGCCGGTTCGCGCGCGGCAACCGCACGCTGCCGCCCACCCCGCTCCAGCGGCTGAGGCAGATGCTGAGCACCCACGCGCCGATCGCCACCGGGAGGCAGTCATGACCACCGGCAGTGCCACCGCTGAACCGGTCCCGATGGTCCGGGCCGAGAAGGTCCGCAAACACTTCGGGCGGCTGGAGGTCCTCAAGGGAGTCGACCTGGAGGTCCGGCGGGGCGAGGTGGTCTGCCTCATCGGCCCCTCCGGCTCGGGCAAGAGCACCTTCCTGCGCTGCATCAACCATCTGGAGACCGTCGACGGCGGCCGGATGTGGGTGGACGGCGAGGTGATGGGCTACGAGCAGCGCGGGACCAGGCTGCACGAACTGGGCGACAAGGAGATCTGCCGCCGGCGCACCGGGATCGGCATGGTGTTCCAGCACTTCAACCTCTTCCCCCACATGACCGTGCTGGAGAACCTCGTCGAGGCACCCCGGCGGGCGCTGAAGGAGCCCAAGGCGGTCGTCACCGAGCGGGCGCTGGACCTGCTCGACCAGGTGGGACTCAAGGACAAGGCCCAGGCCTACCCGCGCCACCTGTCCGGTGGACAACAGCAGCGCGTGGCCATCGCCAGGGCGCTGTGCATGCGGCCCAAGCTGATGCTGTTCGACGAGCCGACCTCGGCCCTGGACCCCGAACTCGTCGGCGACGTGCTCCGGGTGATGCGGGACCTGGCCGCGTCCGGCATGACCATGATCGTGGTCACCCACGAGATGAGCTTCGCCCGCGAGGTCGCCGACCGGGTGGTCTTCTTCGACGGCGGCCAGGTCGTCGAGACCGGACCCGCCCGGCAGGTCATTACCGCACCACGGCACGAACGGACCAAGGCCTTCCTGGCCGCCGTGCGGTGAGCGCCCCCGGCGCCCACCCTTGAGGAACCCCCTCGAGTGGGAAACCCCCTCGAGTTCCGAGTGACGACGAAGGAGGACGACCGATGAGGCTCCTGCTCCGCGCCAACGCCCACCGGCAGGTGGACGGCGGCTGCCGGGAGGTCGCGGCCGCACCGGACACGCCCCGCCGTGAGCCCTGGCAGTGGCAGGTGCGGCTGCTCGCCGAAGGACACGGCCCCAGCACCGCCCCGCTGCCCGGGGCGCGGCGGATCACCGAAGCCCTGCCGGACGGGGCGCTGCTGGAGGTCGCCGCCGACCCCGCCGCGGTCCGTGCCCGTGTCGAGGTACTCGACCCCGGCGCCGGGACGACCGTGGACCGCGCCGAGGACGACGTGCTGGTCCTGGTCTCCACCGGGGGACGGCTGCTGGTGGAGGAACGGCACCTGCTGGCCGACGCGGACGCGATGGTGCTGGCGGGAGACGACCCCCTGCACGTGGCCGTCCGGCACCCGGACGGCCCAGGCCCCTCGGACGGTCCGGAAACCCGGGTCGCCGTGGTCCGTCTCGGCTCCGCCCGGGGCCGCACCCTGAGCTGGGTGCCCTGATGGCGGCGGCACCCGTCGCGGACGGGGAGCGGCGGCTTCGGCTGCATGTGTCCGCCCTGGTCCGGGAGGCCGAAGGGGTGGTCTCGGTGCACCTGCGGCGGCCCGACGGCGGCGACCTGCCGGCGTGGGAGCCGGGGGCGCACGTGGACCTGTGCCTGCCCGGCTCCCTCACCCGGCAGTACTCGCTCAACGGGTCGCCCGCGGACCGGTCCGTCTGGCGGGTCTCCGTGCTCAGGGAACCGGCGTCCCGCGGTGGCTCCCGGGCGGTGCACGAGACCCTGCGCCCCGGCCAGGAGGTCGAGGTGACCGGGCCGCGCAACCGGTTCCCGCTGGTCGACGTCCCCGAGTACCTGTTCGTCGCGGGAGGCATCGGGATCACCCCGCTGCTGCCGATGCTGGACCGGGCCGCCGCCGTCGGCGCCCGCTGGACGCTGCTGTACGGCGGGCGGACGCGAGCGAGCATGGCGTTCCTGCCGCGGTTGGCCCGCTACGGCGACCGGGTGCTGGTGCGCCCGCAGGACGAGTACGGCCTGCTCGACCTGGAGCCCTTCCTGGGCGTGCCGAGGGAGGGGACTGCGGTCTACTGCTGCGGCCCCGAGCCGTTGCTCGCCGCCGTCGAGCGGTTCTGCGCCCCGTGGCCTTCCGGTGCCCTGCACACCGAGCGGTTCGCCGCGGCGCCCCGGGAGCCCGGCGCCCCGGACGCCGACGGGGAGTTCGAGGTGGTGCTCCAGCGCACCGGCCGCAGCGTCACCGTGCCCGCCGGCACGACGATCCTCCAGGCGCTGGAGGACCAGGGGATCGACGCCCCGAACTCCTGCCGGGAGGGCATCTGCGGCACCTGCGAGACCAAGGTCGTCGAGGGCGTGCCCGACCACAGGGACAGCCTCCTGTCGCAGGAGGAACGCGCCGCCAACGACACCATGATGATCTGCGTCGGCCGCGCCCGCTGTCCCCGGCTGGTGCTGGACCTCTGACCGCCGGGGCCCGCGCCGGGGCACGGCCCTCGGCGCCAGTGCTGCGACCGGAAAGGTTCACCGGCTCGCGACGCCCGGCACGGCACCTCGCCGCGTTGTCGCATCGCCCGAGTACAGCAAACCTTTCCGGTCACAGCACTAGCCGGCCGTGCGCGCGTCACATGTGCGGGGCGTCCGGGGCGGCGGCTTCGAGATCGGCGATGCTGCCCGACATGATCGTCCGCACATGTTCGGTGATGTGCTCCGCGGGCCAGTCCCACCAGGCCACCGCCAGCAGCCGGGCGATGTCCCGGTCGTCGTAGCGGGTGCGGATGAGGCGTGCCGGGTTGCCCCCGACGATGCCGTAGTCGGGTACGTCGGAGGTGACCACGGCGCCGGTGGCGATGATCGCGCCGTGTCCGATCCGCACACCGGGCATCACCGTCGTGCCATGGCCGAACCAGACGTCGTTGCCGACGACGGTGTCCCCTCGGTTCGGCAGGCCGGTGAGCAGGTCGAAGTGCTCGGACCAGGAGCCTCCCATGGTGGGGAAGGGGAAGGTCGAGGGGCCGTCCATGCGGTGGTTGGCGCCGTTCATGATGAACCGCACTCCCGTGCCCAGCGCGCAGAACTTGCCGATGATCAGCTTCTCGGGCCCGTAGTGGTGGAGCACGTTGCGGGTCTCGAACGCGGTCGGGTCGTCCGGGTCGTCATAGTAGGAGTACGCCCCGACCTCGATCAGCGGGGACTTCACCAGCGGCCGGAGCAGCACCACCCGCGGTTGCCCGGGCATCGGGTGAAGGACCGTCGGGTCGGCAGGGACAGGCATGGCGGGCGGTTCCTCATCGGTTGCGTGCCGGTGTCCGGTCCATGATCTGGTTCAGCGTCGTTCTCGGCTTCGGCGTCGCCGGCGGCGTCGTCGTCTTGGGCAACGTCGCCGTCCGCCTCGGCCTGCGTCCCCTCACCCGCGTCGAGCGGACCGCCCAGCGCATCACCGAAGGCGCCCTGGAACTCAGCGTTCCCATCACCGACCCGGACACCGAGGTCGGCCGGCTCAGCCTGGCACTGAACACGATGCTCGACTGCCTGCGCACCGCGCTGCACCGCACGGAGACCTCCGAACAGCAGCTGCGCCGCTTCATGGCGGACGCCGGTCACGAACTGCGCACGCCCCTCACCGCGATCCAGGGCTTCGCCGAACTCCTCCTCGACGAACCCCGCATGAGCGACCTGCGACGACATGAAGCCCACACCCTGATCAACCACAACGCGGAGCGCATGAGCCGTCTGGTCGACGACCTCTTCCTCCTCGCCACACTCGGCGACGCCCCCCTACCGCACCGCGAGCCCGTCGACCTGCTCTCCCTGGCCGCGGACGCCATCGCCACCACCGCCGTCCGCCATCCGCGGCGCACCATCACCCTCGAACCGCTCCTCACCCACCCCGGCGGCCACGAACGCGCTCTCGACATCGTCGAGACGTCCGGAGATCCTCACCAACTCGCCCAGGTACTCGGCAACCTCCTCTCCAACGCCTGCACCCACACCCCCGACGACACCGGCGTCCGCGTCAGAGTCGGCGCCGTTCACGCCGGCGAACACGGCTACGGCACAGACCGCCCCGAGCGCACCGGCACCGGCCCGCCGCCCGTGCCCGGCACACCCGTCTGCGTCATCGAGGTCGCCGACGGCGGCCCCGGCCTCGACCCGGACGAGGCGGCCCGTGTCTTCGACCGCTTCTACCGGGCCGAACCGCCGGGGTCGCGGCCGGGGCCGGGGTCCGGCCTCGGCCTCGCCATCGCCTTGGCCATCGCCGAGGCACACGGCGGACGCCTGGAACTGGACACCCGCCCAGGCGAAGGCTGCACATTCCGCCTGCTGCTCCCCGACTCGCCCCCTACCAGGCGCGTCGCGTCTGCCGTCCGAAGAGGATGCTGCGCGGTTCGGGGGGTGGGGGAGTGCCAGGCTTGAGGGGCCAGGCGAGCACCATGCCCGCGATGAAGCCGACCACGTGGGCCGCGTAGGCCACGGTGCCCGCCTCGGCGACGGCCTGGCCGGAGGAGTAGAACGCCTGGAGCACGAACCAGAAGCCCAGTACCACCCAGGCCGGCAGCCGCAGCGGCAGGAAGATCAGGAAGGGCACGAGCACCCACACGCGCGCCCTGGGATAGAGCACCAGGTAGGCGCCCAGGACGCCCGCGATCGCCCCCGACGCGCCGATCAGGGGCTCACTGGAGGCCGCGTTGAGCAGCGCGAAGCCGTACCCGGCCGCGTAGCCGCAGACGACGTAGAACAGCAGGTACCGCAGGTGGCCCATGCGGTCCTCGATGTTGTTGCCGAAGATGAGGAGGAACAGCATGTTGCCCAGCAGGTGCAGCCAGCTGCCGTGCAGGAACATCGCCGTGAGGACCGACAGCACGGGCGACTTGTCGTAGGCGGGCGGTCCCACCACGCAGCCCGGGCCGTGCGGGCCCACCCCGACGGCGCCCGTCGGGACCAGCGACGGCAACTGATGGTGGATCAACTCTCTGGGCACCAGCGCGTACTGCTCCGTGAAGGCCTGGAGATGGCACAGCTGCGCCAGCGTGCTGCTGCCCGTGAACGACCCGGAGATGCCGGGGGTGCGCAGGAACACGACGAAGTTCGCGGCGATCAGGGCGTACGTCACCCACGGGGTGCGTCGCGCCGGGTTCACATCATGGACGGGAATGACCACAGAAAAGTTCTGCCCGCGATGCGCTCGCCGAACCGGCGAACGCCGCCGTCCGCGTATACGTATGCCCGAACGGGAGATCCTGGCCGGCCAGCGCTCACGCCATGCTGTCACGGACCTTCGCCGCGGCCTTCCGGGCCGCCACCAGCACCGGATCCCACACCGGGGAGAACGGTGGCGCGTAGCCCAGGTCCAGGGCCGTCATCTGCTCCACCGTCAGGCCGGCCGTGAGGGCGACCGCAGCGATGTCGACCCGCTTCGCCGCGCCCTCACGGCCGACGATCTGCACGCCCAGCAGGCGGCCGGTCCGGCGTTCGGCGATCATCTTGACGGTCATCGGGGAGGCGCCGGGGTAGTAGCCCGCGCGGCTGGTCGACTCGATGGTGACCGTCTCGAACTTCAGGCCCACCCGGCGGGCGTCCTTCTCGCGCAACCCGGTGCGCGCGATCTCCAGGTCGCACACCTTGCTCACCGCGGTGCCGACCACGCCCGGGAAGGTGGCGTAGCCGCCGGCCGCGTTGGTGCCGATGATCTGGCCGTGCTTGTTGGCGTGAGTGCCCAGCGGGACGTGGCGCAGCTGTCCGGAGACCAGGTCCAGGACCTCCACGCAGTCGCCGCCGGCCCAGATGTTCTCGTGGCCGCGCACCCGCATCGCCCGGTCGGTGAGCAGCCCGCCGCGCGCGCCGAGCGGGAGTCCGGCCGCCCGCGCGAGCGCGGTCTCCGGCCGTACCCCGATGCCCAGCACGACCACGTCCGCCGGGTACTCGGCGTCCGCGGTCGCCACCGCCCGGACCCGGCCGTCATCGCCGGTGAGGACCTTGGTCACCTCGGCGTCGTCGACCATGGTGATGCCCAGGCCCGACATGGCCCGGTGCACCAGGCGGCCCATGTCGGGGTCGAGCGTGGACATCGGCTCCCGGCCGCGGTTGACGACCGTCACCTCGTAACCGCGCTTGATGAGCGACTCGGCCATCTCCACGCCGATGTAGCCCGCCCCGATCACCACCGCCCTGCGGCCACGCGCGCGTGCGAGGCTGTTCAGCAGGGTCTGCCCGTCGTCGAGGGTCTGCACCCCGTGCACGCCGGGCGCGTCGGCGCCGGGCATGTCGGGCCGGACGGGGCGGGCCCCGGTCGCGATCACGAGCTTGTCGTACGACGTCCAGGACTCCGCGCCGGAATCGACGTCCCGCGCGCGCACGCGGCCGGCGGCCACGTCGATCTCCGTCACCTCGGTGCGCATCCGCAGGTCGATGCCCCGCGCGCGGTGCTCCTCGGGCGTGCGGGCGATCAGCAGGTCCCGCTCGCCGACGTCGCCGCCCACCCAGTAGGGGATGCCGCACGCCGAGAACGAGGTGAAGTGGCCGCGTTCGAACGCCACGATCTCCAGCTCGTCCGGCCCGCGCAGCCGTCGTGCCTGCGACGCCGCGGACATCCCCGCGGCGTCGCCGCCGATCACGACAAGGCGTTCCTTGGTACCCCGGGCATCCCGCGCAGCGCTCACGTCCATGCGAACACGCTACGGGGACGGGGCGTCCCAGTCCCGAGGCCGTCCCAGTCCTGAGGCCGTCTCAGTCCTGGGGGTCCGGTTCGCCGCCGGGCTTCCCGGCCGGGTCCGCGGGCGCCTGCCGGGAGTCCGGCACCGCGCCCAGCGCGGTCATGGTGGGCGTCGCGGCGGCGGGGCGCCGGGGCAGCCGGGGCCGTACGACCCACAGCCACAGCGCCGTGAGGAGAGCCGCCACCGCGGCGAACGGGAGGAGCGCCCCGATGGCCAGGGCGATCCAGCGGAGCCCGGTGACGAACACGTGCCAGCCGCCCGCCAGCGCGTCCACGAACCCGGGCTCGTCGTCCTCGGCGACCACCGGCGCGGCCGGGGTCCGGGACAGCGACAGGGTGATGGTGGCCAGGCTGGTGCGGTCCTTCAGCGACGACTGCTGGGCCAGCAGCGCCTCCAGGTCGGACTCGCGGCGGCTCAACTCGCCCTCCAGGCTGACCACGTCGCTGAGCCGCGTCGCCCGGTCCATCAGCTCGCGCACCCGCGCCACACTCGCGCGCTGCGACTTGATGCGGCTGTCCACGTCGACGACCTGGTCGGTGACGTCCTGCGCCTTCGCCGTGCGCTCGATCAGCTTGCCGGTGCCCTCCAGGCCGCTGAGGACCTCGTCGTACCTGTCGGCGGGCACGCGCAGCACCACGCGCGTACGTTCGTGGCCGTCCTCGTCGCGGCTGGTGCTCTCGTCGCCGACGTAGCCCCCGGCGCTCTCGACGGTGGTGCGGGCCGTGTCGAGTGCCTTCGGCACGTCCTTGACCTGCACGGTGAGCGAGGCGGTGCGGATGATGTGGCTCGCGCCGATCCGGGGCGGCGCGGTGGCCCTCGCCTTGGAGGCCGGGCCGCGGCCGCTGTCCACCGCGCCCTTCTGGGCCTCGCCGCCGGCCGCGGCCGCGGCGGACTTGGTGGAGGAGTCGTCGCTGCCGCCCGCGCTGCACCCGGTGAGCGCGAGGGCGGTGGCGAGCAGGAGCCCGGCCAGGGCGGAAGCGGGCCGGACGGAACGTCGCGTGCGCATGTGGCATACCCCCGAGGGTCTTCTTGACCAATGACGCTCCTTCGACTCCCGAGCCGCGCGAGACGTTGGCCGAAAACGGTTCCGATGCGGTCACGTTCATGACTCGGGCCGGACACCGGGGCGCGGGAGCGACGTCGGAGCGGTCTGAGAGAGTGGGCTCATGAGCGCAACGGGTACGGGCACGGGCCATGTCGTCGTCATCGGGGCCGGGGTCGCGGGGCTGGCGGCCGCGCACCGGCTGTTGCAGCGCGGGAAGCGGGTGACCGTGCTGGAGGCGGCGGAACGGGTCGGCGGCAAGCTGCTGCCGGGCGAGATCGCGGGCGTCCGCGTCGACCTGGGCGCCGAGTCGATGCTGGCCCGCCGGCCCGAGGCCGTGACCCTCGCGCGCGAGACGGGACTCGCCGGCCACCTCCAGCCGCCCGCCACGGCGAGCGCCTCCATCTGGACCCGCGACGCCCTGCGGCCCATGCCGAAGGGACACGTCATGGGCGTCCCCGGCACCGCCTCCGCGCTGGCCGGCGTGCTGTCCGAGGAGGGCCTCGCCCGCATCGGGCGCGACAACGAGCTGCCCCGCACGGAGGTCGGCGACGACGTGGCGGTCGGCGAGTACGTGGCCGCACGCCTGGGCCGCGAGGTCGTCGACCGCCTGGTCGAGCCCCTGCTCGGCGGGGTCTACGCCGGCGACGCCTACCGCATCTCGATGCGCTCGGCCGTCCCCCAACTCTTCCGGGCCGCGCAGACCCACGACTCGCTGCTGGAAGGGGTCCGCGAGATCCAGGCCGCGGCGGCCGCCGCACAGCAGAGCGGGCCGGTGTTCATGGGCGTCGAGGGCGGTGTGGGCCGGCTGCCGCTCGCGGTCGCGGAGTCGGTGCGGGCCCGCGGCGGCGAGATCCTGACCGGGACCCCCGTGACGGAGCTGCGCCGGCAGGACCGTACGTCCTGGCGGGTGGCCGCCGGTGACCGCGTGCTGCACGCCGACGCGGTGGTCGTCGCCGTGCCCGCGCCCGCCGCCGCCGGGCTGCTGCGGGCCGAGTCCCCGGAGGCCGCCGCCGAGCTGCGGGCCGTCGAGTACGCCTCCATGGCCCTGATCACCCTCGCCTACCGCCGCGCCGGCACCGCCCTGCCCGACGGCAGCGGCTTCCTGGTGCCCCCCGTCGACGGCCGCACCATCAAGGCGTCCACCTTCGCCTCCCAGAAGTGGGGCTGGATCGCCGACGAGAACCCGGACGTGGTCGTGCTGCGCACCTCCGTGGGGCGGTACGGCGAGACGGAGATCCTCCAGCGCGAGGACGCCGACCTCGTCGAGGTCTCCCGGCACGACCTGCGCGAGGCGACCGGCCTGGACGCCGCGCCCCTGGAGACCCGCGTCACCCGCTGGACCGACGGCCTGCCCCAGTACCCCGTCGGCCACCACGCGCGCGTGGCCCGCATCCGCGAGCACGTCGGCAAGCTGCCCGGTCTCGCGGTGTGCGGCGCGGTGTACGACGGGGTCGGCATCCCCGCGTGCGTCGCGAGCGCGTACGCGGCCGTGGACCAGCTGGAAGGCGACCTGCGCGCCGTGCGGGAGCTGACGGCGGACCCGGTGCAGAGTCTGCACGGCTGAGCGGGAGAATAGCCTCATGAGTGACGACGCCCCCACCACCGAGTCCGGCAGGATCCCGAACAAGGGCAAGCTGGCCAAGGACCTCAACGAGGTCATCCGCTACACGCTGTGGTCCGTCTTCAAGCTGAAGGATCTGCTTCCGGAGGACCGCGCGGGCTACGCGGACGAGGTCCAGGAACTGTTCGACCAGCTCGCCGCCAAGGACGTGACCATCCGCGGCACGTACGACCTCTCGGGCCTGCGCGCCGACGCCGACCTCATGATCTGGTGGCACGCCGAGACCAGCGACCAGCTCCAGGAGGCGTACAACCTCTTCCGTCGCACGAGGCTCGGCCGCGCCATGGAACCGGTGTGGTCGAACATGGCGCTGCACCGCCCCGCCGAGTTCAACCGCTCGCACATCCCGGCGTTCCTCGCCGACGAGACGCCGCGCGACTACGTCAGCGTCTACCCGTTCGTGCGCTCCTACGACTGGTACCTGCTGCCCGACGAGGACCGCCGCCGCATGCTCGCCGACCACGGCAAGATGGCCCGGGGCTACCCGGACGTGCGGGCCAACACGGTCGCGTCCTTCTCCCTCGGCGACTACGAGTGGGTCCTCGCCTTCGAGGCCGACGAGCTGCACCGCATCGTCGACCTCATGCGGCACCTGCGCGCCTCGGAGGCCCGCCGGCACGTCCGCGAGGAGATCCCGTTCTTCACCGGGCGCCGCAAGGACATCGCCGAGCTGGTGGCGGGTCTGGCCTGACACCCGGCCGGGTCCCGGGGCCGGCCCCGGGACCCGGCTTGGTCAGCGGGTGGCGGCGGGCCCACCGGTGGCGTTCTTCAGGGCCTCGCGCAGTTGGCGAGTCCGGGACTCGTGGAAGGTCGGGCCGTCCGGCCTCGGCTCCGCGCGTGGGGCGCACGCCGCCTGCCGCGCCGGCAGGCGGCCCTGGAGCAGATAGGCGTCCAGATACGCGTTGACGCACGCGTTCGGCCCGCCCGCGATGCCGTGCGTGCCCGCGCCCCACTCGGTCACCAGCACCGAACCGGCCAGGCGCCGGCGCAGCTCCAGGGCACCGTCGTACGGAGCGGCCGCGTCCCGCTCGGCGGCCAGGATCAGTGTCGGCGGCAGCTCACCCGGCCCGGTCCGCACATCCAGGGGCCGCTGCCGGGGTGCCTTCCAGTAGGCGCACGGCAGGTTCGCCCACACATTGCTCCAGGTCTCGAACGGCGCCATCCGCGCGAGCCGGGTGTTGTCCCGGTCCCAGACCTCGAAGTCCGTCGGCCAGTCGGCGTCGTTGCACTCCACGGCCGTGTAGACCGCGTTGCCGTTCTCCGCCTCGGCGGCCCCCTCCCGGTGCGGGGCCGCCAGCGCGACCAGCGGCTTGGGATCGCCCTTCAGATACGCCGACAGGGCTTCGGCACCGCCCGGCCAGTAGTCGTCGTAGTACCCGGCCGTCAGGAACAGGCCCTGCAACTGCCCCGGTCCCACCGAGCCGTCCGCCGGTTCGGCGGCGAGCCGCTCCCGCGCCCTGTCGTAGCTCTTCTGCACCTGCCCGGCCGTGCGGCCCAGCGCGTACACGTCGTCGTGCCGGGCCGCCCACTTCCGGAAGTCCGCCCAGCGGGCCTCGAACGCGGCCGACTGGTTCAGGTTGTTGCGGTACCAGATCCGGTCCGGCGCCGGGTTCACCGCCGCGTCGAAGACCATCCGGCGCACGTGCGAGGGGAACAGGGTGGCGTACAGGGCGCCGAAGTAGGTGCCGTACGAGGCGCCCACGAACGTCAGCCGGTCCTCACCCAGCGCCGCCCGCAGCACGTCCAGGTCGCGGGCGTTGTTGAGGGAGTTGTAGTGCCGCAGCGCCTGGCCCGCGCGCCGGGCGCAGCCGCCCGCGTACGCCTTGGCCTCGGCGACGCGCTGCTCCTTGTACGCCCGTGAGGGGTGCGTCGGCGCGGGTGTGGGCGCCTTGAAGAAGCCCTTCGGGTCCTGGCAGGACAGCGGGGCCGACCGGCCCACCCCGCGCGGGGCGTAGCCGACGAGGTCGTACGCGGCGGCGACGCGCTTCCACTCCGGCAGCAGACCCATGAGCGGGAAGGAGGTGCCGTCGGCGCCGGGACCGCCCGGGTTGAACACCAGGACGCCCTGACGGGGCACTCTGCGCTTGCTGTTGCGCGGGTCCTTGTGGGTGGCCCGCACCCGGCTGACGGCGAGCCGGATCCGCTCGCCGTCGGGGTGCGTGTAGTCGAGGGGCACCACGACCGTGCCGCACTCCATGGTGCCGGGCAGGTCCCGCGCCTTCGGGCACGCGCCGAAGTCGATTCCGGCCGCTTGGGCGCGCGCCGCGGCCACGACGGTGCCGCGCAGTTCCGCCGCGGTGCCGGGAAGGCGCGCGGCGCCCGAGGCCGGGGCGCCGGCAAGGGCGGTGAGGACCAGGGACCCGGCGGCCGTCCAGACGGTGGCAGCGGTCATCGCGTATCCCTTCGGTGCACGGCAGCGACAGAAGGGATGTTTCGTTCGCCCCGGTGGGGAGGGCAAGCACCGTCCCGCCGGTGTCGGCGCCGATGCTGCCGACGCGCCCCGCGCGAGCGCTGGTGCCGGGCGCGCGCTCCGGCACGCACCGGTGCCCGTACGCCCGCATGCCTGTTCCCGTACGCCCGTTGGTCTGGCCCGGGCCGCTCGGGGGTTACCGGTCCCGGAGGGCCCGGCCGTGCGGGGGCGTGCCGCGCGAGGGCCGGTCGGGCGAGGGCTGGTCGCGGTGGGCGAAGGCCGCGCGCAGGTTCGGTTCGCCGATCGCGCTGATGCCGTGCACGGCCACGGACGTCAGGTACGTACGCTCGCCACCGGTCCCGTTCACCCGCCGGTTCAGCGCGCCGAGCAGGCGCTGTCCGGCCGGGGACGCCCAATGCGAGTACGGGTGGACCTCGAAGCGGGCGATGGCCAGGCAGCTCAGGGTGAGCGCGAGCGGCAGCGCGAACCAGAGGGCGATCAGCTCGCGGGGCATCCCGGTCGGGCCGGGCAGCAGCAGCGCGGTCGTGCCCAGGGCGAGGACGGCCAGCGTGGCCGTCCGCACCCGGCGGACCCCGGCCGCGATCGTGGACCCGTCCCCGTCCGGCACGGCGAGACCGGCGCTGACGAGCCGGTCGGCGAGGCCGCGCACCGCGTCCGCGGTGGCCGCGGCCGCGCGCACCGGCGCGATCCGGGACTGTCCCTCCGGGCCGATCGCCCCTATGACGGAACGCTCCATCTCGTCCCGCCCGCGCGGATCGACGACCGTCGCCCAGCCGGTGTGCGCGAGCAGCAGCCGGCGCTGGCGCGCCATGGAGACCAGGGTCAGATCGGCGACCCGCGCGGGTCCGCCCGAGAGGAACGCCGCCTCGTAGAGCGTCAGATCGCGGCCCCGGCCCGCGTCCGCGTCGACGGCCGCGGCGCGTACCGCGGCCAGGCACAGCCGCAGGCACGCCGAGCCCGCGAAGGCCCAGGCCAGGAGCAGGAGAAGGACCCAGAACATGACGCGTTTCTATGCCAGAGGCCTGGGAAACGCCATGCCTTGTTCGCCATCCGGACAAGGTGTTGCCGGTATGTGACGTTCCGTTTGTTTCCCGAAGTCAGGGCGTCGGGGCCGGGCTCAGCGGCGCAGCAGCACCCGCTGGGCCGCGCGGGCCACCCGTACCGCCGGACGGCGCGACCGCGGCGCCGGCCCCGAGCGGTCCAGCCACCACTCCCGCAACTCCCGCCGGACGCCCGCGTTCCGGGGCCTGCCGGCGAGCAGCAGGGACTCCGCGAATTCCAGGGCGTCCTGCCGGTAGCCCCCGGTCATCGGGTGGCTCTGCGCATACGCGAGGAACGCGGTCCGGTACTCCTCGCCGAGCAGCACCGGCAGTTCGGGCGCCACCTTGGCCACGACGTCCGCCCGCTTCGCGGCCAGCGACCGCGCCTGCACGCCGATGCGCACCCGGTCGAACCCCTCCGGCGCGGGCGTCCCGGCGACGAGCGCCGACAGCAGCGAGGTCTGCGCGAGGGCGAGCCGCTGCCGCGCGGGCTCGGTGCCGCCGGCCGGCCGCGGATCCGGTCCGGGGGCACCGCGGCCGCCGGCGCCCGGTGCCTGGCCGGGACCGGAGGTGGGGGTGGGGTCGGGGCCGGGGGTGGGATCGACCGCCCGCCGGGCCGCCGTACGCCCCGACTCCACCGCTGTTCCGATGGCCGCCAACTCCCGCTCCAGCTCAGCCGGCTCGGGGAAGTTCTCGTCGCGCTCCAGCAGGACCCCGGGCGGGGCGACGCGCGAGGCGAGGTCGGTCAGGATGTCGAGGACCGGCCGCGGCACCGGGTGTGCGTGGCTGTCGTGCCAGATGCCGTCGCGTTCGAAGCCGCCCGCCACATGGACGTACGCGAGGGCTTCGAGGGGGAGTTCGGTCAGCGCCCGGGCCGGGTCCTCTGCGCGGTTCACGTGGTTGGTGTGCAGATTGGCCACGTCGATCAGCAGCCTCACGCCCGTGCGGTCGGCCAGCTCGTACAGGAACTGGCCCTCCGTCAGCTCCTCGTCCGGCCAGGCCAGCAGTGCGGCGATGTTCTCCACCGCGAGCGGCACGGGCAGTGCCTCCTGCGCGATCCGGACGTTCTCGCACAGCACGTCGAGGGCGTCGCGGGTGCGCGGTACGGGCAGCAGATGCCCGGCTTCCAGCCGCGGGGAGGCGGTCAGTGCGCCGCCCGCGCGCACGAACGCGATGTGCTCGGTCACCAGCGGCGAGCCGAGCGCCTGCGCCCGCTCGGCGAGGGCGGTCAGCCGGCCCTCGTCCGGCCGGTCGGCACCGCCGAGGCCGAGCGAGACCCCGTGCGGCACCACGGTCACCCCGCGGCGGCGCAGGCGCAGCAGTGACTCGGGAAGATGCGCGGGACACACGTTCTCGGCGACGGCCTCGACCCAGTCGATGCCCGGCATCTCCTCCACGGCGTCCGCGATCTCCGGCCGCCACCCGATCCCCGTTCCCAGCCGCTCCATCGTGGCCTCGCCCCCTCTTGCCCGCTTCCACACGGTGCACGTGACGGGGGTATGGCCCGGGCGCCGGGACCCGAACCCCGCCGCCCGCACCTTCAGAGCAACATTTGAGCTAAAGCCCTGTGGGACTCAGTGCCCCGACAGGCGCTGGACACGGCCCGGGCGCAGCGCGGGGTGGTCGGCGACGACCGTGCAGGAGCCGGGGGCGATCTCCGTGAAGCCGGCGTCGCGCACCACCGGCAGTCCGCCGGAGGTGAGGTCCCGCCAGTGGGCGGGGGCGGCGGTGCGGACGGTGAGCGGGAAGCCCGCTTCCCGCCAGGCCGTGCGCTGCTCCTCGGACAGTTCCCACCAGGCGAGCTGGGCGCCGTGACCCGCCTGGGCCATCGCCTTGCCCGCGGACATGTCCAGGCCGGGGCTCATCCACAGCACCGGGACGGCCGGGTCCGGCGCGGCGGGCGGCTCCGGGTTGTCCAGCTCGGTGCCGGAGACCTGAAGTCTCGCCAGGTCCTTGGGCCAGCCGTCCAGCGGCACGGGCGGGAAGACCCGAACCTGCGCGGTCCTCCCGGTCACGGTGATGCCGGGCAGCGCCTCGGCCCGCCGCCACTCGGCGCCGCGCGCCCGCCGCACCACCTTGCGGATCCGGGCGTCCTGCCAGTCCCGCACGGCCCGCGCCCACTCCCCGTCACCGGTCGAGCGCTCGTCGGTGAGCAGCACCAGGACCGCTCTGGCCGCGGTCTCCAGGGCGTCCGTACGGGCCGGGGGAGCGGCCCGCTCGATCCGCACCACCAGCGGCAGCACGAACTGCCTCGCCTGGTCGCGTACGCCGGGCTCGGACCGGAACGGGCTGTCCTGCGGGGCGGTGGCGGTGGTGCTCTCGTCGATGCTCACGGCGTCCAGTCTGCCAGCCGGGTGACCGGCCGCCGGCCGCCGCCGGCCCGCGGGTGGCCCCCCCGACCACCGGCCCGCGGTGATCCCCCGAAAGCCGGCCGGCCCGTCAGGCGCGGTCGGTCGTGGCGCCGATCAGGTCGGAGACCTTCACCAGGCGGTAGCCCCTCTTGCGCAGTTCCGGTACGACGGCGCGCACCACGCGCTCGGTGGTGGGGGCGGCGCTGCGGGTGCAGTGCATGACGACGACCGAGCCCGGCTTGACCCCGCCCAGGACCTGCCGGACCACGGCGTCCGCGTCCGTCGCGAAGGCGTCTCCGCTCACCACGTCCCACTGCACCGCGGTGACGCCGAGACCGCTGAGCGCCCGCAGGGACTGCTGGTCGTAGCAGCCGCCGGGGAAGCGGAAGTACGGCATCGCGTGCGGCACGCCCGCCTTGCGGAACGCCTCGTACGCGCCCTCCACGTCCGACCGCATCCGGTCGGCGGGCACGGTGGGCAGGCCGTAGCAGTTCGCGGTGAACGCGTAGTGGCTGTAGGAGTGGTTGGCGAGCTCGAACAGGGGGTCGCTGCCGATGGAGCGGGCCTGATCGGGGTACTGCTCGGCCCAGCGGCCCGTCATGAACACCGTGGCCGGCGCCTTCAGGGCACGCAGGGCGGCGATGAGCCCCGGGTTGTCGAAGTGCTCGCCCGCCGCCGCGCGCGGTCCCTCGTCGGCGGTCATGTCGGCGTCGAAGGTGAGGGCGACCGTCTTCCCCTTGGTGCGGGGGCCGTTGCTGAAGACGGGGGTCAGACCGCCGGGTCCCGGGGTGAGGGTCGGCGGCCGGGAGGGTGAGGGCCTGGCCGGAGCGGAGGGGGAGGCCGACGCGGACGCGGACGTGGAGGGGGCCGTCAGACCGGCGCGGGACGCCTCGGTGCCGCCGCCGCAGGCGGCCAGGGCGGCGCTGAGAGCGCAGACGGCGGTGATGCGCCGTACAAGTGTGATCACACGATGAACATATGACCTTATCTGATCACGAGAACGGCGGCACAGCGGCGCGGTCACCCGGCCGGTGGCCGGGCGCCGCGGTCCCGGCTCAGCGGCCGTAGCGGGCGGTGAGGGTGCCGGAGACCAGGGTGTGGCCACTCAGCGCGCGCCTGATGTCGGCGGCCGTGGCGCCGGGCCTCAGGGCGAGGCGGCGGTCGGCGGCGTACACGGTGAAGACGTAGCGGTGGGGTTTGCCCGGGGGCGGGCAGGGGCCGCTGTAGCCCGTCTTGGAGAAGTCGTTGCGTCCCTGGGCGGCTCCCGGCGGGGTCGCGCCGGGCGGCAGGCTCGTGGTGTGCGGGTCCATGTTCCAGACCAGCCAGTGCGTGAACGTGCCTCCCGGGGCGTCCTGGTCCTCCACCAGCAGGGCCAGCCCCGCCGTGCGCGCGGGAACCCCGGAGAACGCCAGCGGCGGCGAGACGTCCGCCCCGCTGCACGTGTAGCGGCCGGGAACGGTGCCGCCGTCGGTGAACGCCGGACTCGACACGGTGATCCGACCCGCGGCACCGGGAGAGGCGGTGCCGGAGCCGCTCGGCGTGGCGGTCCCCGAGTCGCCGCCCCCGCCACCTCCGCACCCCGCGACGCCTCCCAGCGTCGCGATCAGGACAACCCCCATGAACCGGCTGCGCATGCCTCGCACGCTAACGACGGCCCCCACGGTGCCGCCACCGCGCGAGGCCGTCCGGGGGATGGGGGGAGGCTAGTGCCGCGGCAGGCAACGTTTGCCCGTGAAGGAGCGGCGTCCGGTGCGTGCTCTGGGGGTACCCCCTGCTCGAAGAGCTTGGGGGAGTGCCGGCCGGAAGCACTCGTACTGGACGTACTTGGGCTTTCGGCCGGTGCGGCGAGAGGGCGTGCCGGGCGTCGCGACGGGGCGAACGTTGTCTGTCGGGGCACTAGGTCCTGGTGCGGGCCGCGCTGCCGTCCGGGTCGGGGGTGACCGCGTCGGCGGTGCTCCGCACGGGCGTGATCGGGGCCTCCTCGGGGGCGGGGTCGCCGGGATCCGCGGATGCCCGCGCACCCTCCACCAACTGTTCGGGCGGGCCGGGAGCCGCCCGTGAGACGCTCCGGGCCAGGCTCTGGTACGACTCCGGCTCCGGCTCCCGCTGGGCCTTCTCCAGGAAGCGCAGCAGCTCGACCGGGAAGGGAAGGACCAGGGTGGAGTTCTTCTCGGCGGCGACCGCCGTCACCGTCTGGAGCAGCCGCAGTTGCAGCGCGGCGGGCGTGTCCGCCATCTGCTGGGCGGCCTCGGCCAGCTTCTTGGACGCCTGGAACTCCGCGTCCGCGTTGATGATGCGGGCCCGCCGGTCCCGGTCGGCCTCCGCCTGCCGGGCCATGGACCGCTTCATCGTGTCCGGCAGGGAGACGTCCTTGATCTCCACGCGGTCGATCTGCACGCCCCACCCGACGGCCGGGCTGTCGATCATCAGCTCAAGACCCTGGTTGAGCTTCTCGCGGTTGGACAGCAGGTCGTCCAGGTCGCTCTTGCCGATGATCGAGCGCAGGGACGTCTGCGCCATCTGCGAGACCGCGAACTTGTAGTCCTCCACCCGGATGAGCGCGCTGGAGGCGTCGACCACCTTGAAGTAGACGACCGCGTCCACGCGTACCGTCACGTTGTCCCGGGTGATGCCCTCCTGGGCCGGGATCGGCAGCGTGACGATCTGCATGTTGACCTTGTAGAGCCGGTCCACGAACGGGATGATCACCGCCAGGCCCGGCGGCCGCGGCTCACCGGTCTGCCGCCCGAGGCGGAACACCACCCCGCGCTCGTACTGCTTGACGACCCGCATCGCCGCGGCGAGGTACACGAACCCCACGCAGCCCGCGGTGATCACGGCGGTCACCAGTTCCTGCACCATGACGAGGACTCCTCGACCGGTCGCCGGTATGCGCGTTATGCGCCCGCTTCAACGATATGCCCGCTCCGAGGTCATGGTCGAGCCGCGGGACGGCCCCGTCCCACAGGGCCGTCCCGCGGCCGTCACAGGGCCGTGAAGGCGTCCGTCCGCGGGCAGTGCGCCAGCACCGCGCCGGTGTGCACCTCGTAGTACCAGGCGTGCAGGGTGAGCCGGCCGTCCGCGAGCCGCTTCTCGACGCACGGGTACGAGCGCAGCCGCAGCAGCTGGGTCAGCGCGTGGCTCTGGACGCCCTCGGCGACGGCCGGGTCCTCCGCGGCCCCGGTGGGCCGCGGCGTCGCGTGGGCCAGCCAGTCCCGTACGGCGGGCACGGCGTCGAGGTCGTCCCCGCGGACGAGGGCGCCGACCGCACCGCAGTGGGAGTGGCCGCAGACGACGATGTCGCCGACGCCCAGCACCTCCACCGCGTACTCGATGGTGGCCGCCTCGGCGGTGGGCCGCGCCGAGGCGTACGGTGGCACGATGTTGCCCGCGGTGCGCAGCTCGAACAGCTCGCCGGGCCGGGCGCCGGTGATCAGGGCCGGGACGACCCGGGAGTCGGAGCAGGTGATGAACAGGACCTCGGGGGACTGGCCCTCGGCGAGCCGGGCGAAGTCCTCGGGGCGCCGTCCGAACGTACGGGCGTTGTGGATCAGGGGCTGCATGGGGTGACTCCGTGTCTCCGCGCGGACCGGCCAACGATCAAGAGCCGGCCAGGAGACACGGTAGACCCCGGGAAGCCGTCCGCCGGTGCGCTGTCCCGGTCAGTACGTCTCGACGAGCCCCTTGGCGTCCCGGGCGAGGGCGGTCAGGCGGGATATCGCGCGGAAGTACTTCTTGCGGTAGCCGCCGTTCAGCATCTCCTCGCTGAACAGCCGGTCGAAGGGCAGGCCGGAGGCCAGCACGGGCACCTCGCGGTCGTAGAGCCGGTCCGCGAGCACCACGAGCCGCAGCGCCGTCGACTGGTCCGGCACCGGCCGCACGTCGGTGAGGCACACGGCCGCCAACCCGTCGGTCAGGGCGCCGTAACGGCTGGGGTGCACCTTGGCGAGGTGGTCCAGCAGGTGCGGGAAGTCGTCGAGCGAGGCGTTCTCGGTGGCGTACGCCGCCTTCGTCACCTGCTCGTCGGAGTACGGCGCCGGCGCCTCGGGCAGGCCGCGGTGGCGGTAGTCCTCGCCGTCGATGCGCAGCGTGCGGAAGCGCGCGGACAGGCCCTGGATCTCGCGCAGGAAGTCCGTGGCGGCGAAGCGGCCCTCGCCGAGTTTGCCCGGCAGCGTGTTGGAGGTGGCGGCGAGCGCGACGCCCGCGTCGACCAGCCTGCCGAGCAGGGTGGAGACGAGCACGGTGTCGCCCGGGTCGTCCAGTTCGAACTCGTCGATGCACAGCAGGCGGTGGCCGGAGAGGGTCTCGACGGTCTTCTGGAAGCCGAGGGCGCCCACCAGGTTGGTCAGCTCCACGAAGGTGCCGAACGCCTTGCGGGCGGGCTCGGCAGGGGTGGCGTGCCACAGGGAGGCCAGCAGGTGGGTCTTGCCGACGCCGTAACCGCCGTCGAGGTACACACCGCGGGGCCCGGCACCGGCGGCCTTGCCCTTGCCCTTCGCCCTGACCTTGTCGTTGGTGTGGGTCTTGCTCTTGCCCCTGCCGAAGCCGAACAGGCCGCGCCTGCCGGAGCCGGTCGCGGGTGCCCCGCCGAGTCCGGCGGCGAAGTCGTCCAGCACCTCGACGGCCTCGGTCTGGCTGGGCTGCTTCGAGTCCGGGATGTACGTCGCGAAGCGCACCGAGTCGAAGCGCGGCGGCGGCACCATCTCGGCGACCAGCCGGTCCGCGGGGACGTGCGGCTCGCGCGCGCACAGGGACAGCGGGGCCGCGGCGGTCAGGGAGCTGAGCCCGGAGGCGGCTGTGGAGGACGACACGGTTCCCCATGGTAAGCGGCATGGAACACTGCACGTCATGCGACGCCTGTTCCCTGTGACCGACGAAACAGCAGCCCAGACCCCGGACGGGACGCACGGGGCCGGTGGTACGAGCGTGCCCGGCGCCCTCGTGGACCGGGAGTGGACCTTCGCCGAACTGGCCGCCGCGTACGCCTACCCCGAGCGCGAGGCGGCGGGCCGGCAACCCTGGCTGCGCGCCAACATGGTCGCCACCCTCGACGGGGCCGCCCAGCACGAGGGCCGTTCGCAGCCCATCTCCAGCGCCGCCGACATGCGGATCTTCGGCACCCTGCGGGCACTGGCCGACGTGGTGGTGGTCGGCGCGGAGACGGTGCGCCAGGAGGGGTACCGCCCGGCCCGGGCCCGGGCGGAGTTCGCGGCGCTGCGGGAGGCGGCCGGGCAGGGGCCGGCGCCGGCGATCGCGGTCGTCACGGCGAGCCTGGAGCTGGACTTCTCACTGCCGCTGTTCACCTCGCCGCTGGTGCCCACGCTGGTCCTCACGGGCGCGGCGGCGGCCCCGGAGCGGATCGCGGCCGCGGAGAAGGCGGGCGCCCGGGTGGTGATCGCCGGTGACGGCGCCGGCGTCGACCCCGCCCGCGCCGTCCGGGCGCTGGCCGAACTCGGGCACACCCGCCTGCTGACCGAGGGCGGCCCCCGCCTGCTCGGTCAGATGGTGGCGTCCGGCGTCCTCGACGAAATGTGCCTCACGGTCTCCCCGATGCTCACCGCCGGTGACGCCCAGCGCATCGCGGGCGGCCCCTCCGTCGCGGTCCCGCGGCGCTTCACCCTGGCGTCCCTGCTGGAGGACGACGGCTTCCTGTTCGGCAGGTACCGCCGCCCCTGACCGGAGACCCGCCGTCCGCTTACCCGGGGTTACCCGGGTTCGCGCTCCGGGCATGCGGAACCAATCGTTCCGATCCGTGTGCGCCGGGTGCGCCAAATCCTGCGATACCCGTGCGATCACGGGGCAGGATGGTTTCCGCAGGGGCTGCTACGGCCCGTGGAGGGAGACGGAGGGTCCAGGGACCCTCGGAGGAGAAAGGGCGCCTGGTGTTCACAAGCGTATTGATGATCGAGAAGGCCCTGACGTCCGCCGACGTGGAGTTCGTCACCACCTTGCACGGCGAGGAGCCGGTGTTCTTCCACGTGCTGCTCCAGCCGCGCGGCGATCAGGCGGACCGGTTGCTGCGGGCCATCGACGACATCGCGCTCGGCGAACTGGACGAGGCGGCGCGCGAGGGCGAGACCCCGGAGGGCGCGGCCGCGAAGGGCGCCGGGGAGCAGGCCCTGGACGTGTCCCTCCTCGCGCTGCGCGCCGCGGGCAGCCGGGCCGAGGGCCGGCTCGTCGAGGACCATCCGCTGGACGCCCTGAAGTCCCTGGTCGCCGAGGTCGGCGCCGACGAGGTGATCGTCCTGACCGACCCGCACTACGTGGAGGAGTTCTTCCACCGCGACTGGGCCTCCCGGGCCCGCCACAAGGTGGGCGTACCGGTCCTGAAACTCTTCTCCCACAGCAAGGCATAGGCTTGGGCGGCGCCCCCGCACGGGGGCGCCCGCACCGTCGTACCGCAGCCGCACCACCTGGGGAGAAAAGCGCATGGCACCCGGCCTTCCTACCGCCATGGACCGACCGCACTTCATCGGCATCGGCGGCGCCGGGATGTCGGGCATCGCGAAGATCCTCGCCCAGCGCGGGGCCAAGGTGGCGGGCAGCGACGCCAAGGAGTCGGAGACCGCGCAGGCACTGCGCGCGCTGGGCGCCACCGTGCACATCGGGCACGCGGCCGGGCACCTCGCCGACGACGCCAGCTGCGTCGTCGTCTCCTCGGCGATCCGCGAGGACAACCCGGAGCTGGCCCGCGCGGCCGAGCTGGGCATCCCGGTCGTCCACCGCTCCGACGCGCTGGCCGCCCTGATGGAGGGCCTGCGCCCGATCGCGGTCGCCGGCACCCACGGCAAGACGACGACCACGTCGATGCTGGCCGTGTCCCTCGGCGAGCTGGGCCTGCGGCCGTCGTACGCCATCGGCGGCGACCTGGACGTCCCCGGCTCCAACGCGCTGCACGGCGACGGCGAGATCTTCGTCGCCGAGGCGGACGAGTCGGACCGCAGCTTCCACAAGTACGCGCCCGAGGTCGCCATCGTCCTCAACGTCGAGCTCGACCACCACGCCAACTACGCCTCGATGGACGAGATCTACGAGTCCTTCGAGACCTTCGTGGACCGGATCGTCCCCGGCGGCACCCTGGTGATCGCCGCCGACCACCCGGGCGCGCGAGAACTGACCCGGCGCGTGTCCGGTGCGGTGCGGACGGTGACGTACGGCGAGGCCGAGGACGCCGACGTACGGATCCTGTCGGTCGTGCCGCAGGGCCTCAGGAGCGAGGTCACGGTCCTGCTGGACGGCACCGAGCTCACCTTCGCCGTCTCCGTGCCCGGCCGCCACTACGCGCACAACGCCGTCGCCGCGCTGGCCGCGGGCGCCGCCCTGGGCGTCCCGGCCGCCGACCTCGCCTCCGCGCTGGCCGCGTACACCGGTGTCAAGCGGCGCCTGCAGCTCAAGGGCGAGGCCGCCGGCGTACAGGTCGTCGATTCCTACGCCCACCACCCGACCGAGATGACCGCCGACCTGGAGGCGATGCGCGCGGCCGCGGGCGACGGCCGGATCCTGGTCGTCTTCCAGCCGCACCTGTTCTCCCGCACCCAGGAGCTGGGCAAGGAGATGGGCCAGGCGCTGGCCCTCGCGGACGCCTCCGTCGTCCTCGACATCTACCCGGCCCGCGAGGACCCGATCCCCGGCGTCACCAGCGAGCTGATCATCGCCGCCGCGCGGACGGCGGACGCCGACGTGACGGCCGTCCACGACAAGGCCGAGGTGCCCGACGCGGTCGCGGGAATGGCGAAGGCCGGCGATCTCGTTCTCACCATGGGCGCGGGCGATGTCACCGACCTCGGACCGCGCATCCTGGACCGTCTGTCGAAGTGAGGGGCGCGAGACCCATGCCGTACGACGTCGAGAAGCCGGACGAGCAGTGGCAGGCCGAGCTGAGCCCGGCCGAGTTCGCCGTGCTGCGCAAGGCCGGCACGGAGCCCGCCTTCACCGGTGAGTACACGGACACCAAGACCAAGGGTGTCTACTCCTGCCGGGCCTGCGGCGCGGAACTGTTCACCTCCGGCACCAAGTTCGAGTCCCACTGCGGCTGGCCGTCCTTCTACGACCCGAAGGACACGAACGCCGTGGAGCTGCTGGAGGACCGCTCCCACGGGATGGTGCGCACCGAGGTGCGGTGCGCGCGCTGCGGATCGCACCTCGGGCACGTCTTCGAGGGCGAGGGGTACGCGACCCCGACCGACCAGCGGTACTGCATCAACTCGATCTCCCTGCGGCTGGTCCCGGACGAGGGCTGAGGCGGCGGCCGTGGGTCCCGGCGTCCGCCGGAACCCGCGGACGGCGTCCGGAAGCACGGGCGGCGCGCCCGTCACAACGCCTCGTCGTCCCACTGGTCGAGCAGCAGGTCGCCCAGGTCCCCGCCGGGTCGCGCCGCCCCGCCGTGCAGCGGCTGTTCGGTCCAGATGACCTTGCCGTGGGGTGTGTACCTGGTCCCCCACCGCCGGGCCAGCTGGGCGACGAGGAACAGTCCGCGTCCGCCCTCGTCCGTCAGGGCGGCCCGGCGCGGGTGTGGTGAGGTGCTGCTGCCGTCGGAGACCTCGCAGATGAGGTCGCGGTCGCGCAGCATCCGCACACGGATCGGCTCGCTGCCGTAGCGGATCGCGTTGGTGACCAGTTCGCTGAGCATCAGCTCGGTTTCGAAGCCCACCTCCTCCAGCCCCCACGCGTCCAGCTGCCGGGCGCACGCCGCGCGCACCGGGGCGACGGACGCGGTGTCGCGGGGCACGTCCCACTCCACGACGTCCGCCGGGTCCAGCAGCCGGGTGCGGGCCACCAGCAGCGCCACGTCGTCGCTGGGGCGCGGTGGCAGCACGGCGTCGATCACCGCCCGGCACGTCTCCTCCGGGCTCCGGTCGGGCCGGCCGGCCAGGGTGTCGCGCAGCAGGGCGAGACCGGTGCCGATGTCCCTGTCCCGGTCCTCGACCAGCCCGTCGGTGTAGAGGACCAGGAGCGAACCCTCCGCCAGGTCCAGCTCGGCGGTCCCGACGGGCAGGCCCGCCGCCAGACCGAGGGGCGGGGAGGCGGGCACCTCGGGGAAGAGCACCGCGCCGTCGGGGCGTATCAGCGCGGGCCCGGGGTGACCCGCGGTCGCCACGGTGCAGCGTCCGGTGGCGGGGTCGTAGATCGCGTACACGCAGGTGGCCCCGGTGACCGTGTCGGTCTCGGCCTCGGCCGCCCGGTCCTGGTCGATCCGGGTGACCAACTCGTCGAGGTGGACCAGGATCTCGTCGGGCGGCAGGTCGAGGGACGAGAAGTTGAGCACGGCGGTGCGCAGGCGGCCCATGGTGGCGGCGGCGTGCAGACCGTGTCCGACGACGTCGCCGACGACGAGGGCCACGCGCGCGCCCGGCAGCGGGATCACGTCGAACCAGTCCCCGCCCACGCCGGCCTGCGCGGGCAGATAGCGGTGGGCCACCTCCATGGCGTCCTGCTCGGGCCGCCCGCGGGGCAGCAGGCTGCGTTGCAGGCTCACGGCGACGCCGTGCGCGTGGGTGTAGCGGCGTGCGTTGTCGACGGACACGGCCGCCCGCGCGACCAGCTCCTCGGCGAGGGAGAGGTCGTCGTCCTCGAAGGGGCCGCGCCGGTCGGTCCGCCAGAAGTCGGCCAGTCCCAGCAGGACGCCCCGCGCCCGCATCGGCACGGCGATGAGCGAGCGGATCCCGTGGTCGAGGATCCTCGCGGTCGTCTCCGGGCTCTGGACCCGCCAGTGGCGGGCGGCGCCCAGATCCGCCTCCAGCACCGCGTGACCGGTCTCCAGCGCCGCCGCCATCGGCGTGCCGGGCATCCAGGTGATCCGCCCGCCGACGGGGAAGACGGGCGGGTCCAGGCTGTCGCCGAGGATGACCGTGCGGCGCATGTCCGCCGTGTCCGTCGGCTCGTCGCCGCGCAGGACGGGCTCCAGCAGCTCGACGGTGACCAGGTCGGCGAACCGGGGAACGGCGACCTCCGCCAGTTCCTCGGCGGTCCGTACGACGTCCAGCGTGGTGCCGACCCGCACACCGGCGTCGTACAGCAGCCGCAGACGCTCCTGAGCCTCCTCGACCCGGCCCGAGAGGGCGCGCACCTCCGTGGTGTCCCGCAGCGTCGTCACACTGCCGGCCGGGCCTCCGGCGAGGTCCGTGAGGCGGGTGTTGACGATCAGCAGCCGGTCTCCCGCGAGGAGCACCTCGTCGCTGGCCACCCGCCCGGAGGACAGCAGCCCGACCACCCGCGGTTCGAGGCCGAGATCGGCGATCCGGCGTCCCTCCGCGTCCGCCGGCAGGTCCAGCAGCCGCCGTGCCTCGTCGTTGGCCAGGAGCAGCCGGCCCTCGCCCGAGATGACGAGAACGCCCTCCCTCACGGAGTGCAGGACGGCGTCGTGGTGCTCGTACATCCGCGTCAGCTCGACGTGGCCCAGACCGTGGGTCTGCCGCCGCAGCCGCCTGCTCGCCCACGCCGATCCGCACGTGGCCAGGACGAGCGCGCCCCCGACGCCGCCGAGCAGGACCGGGAGCTGGCGCTGGACCGTCGCGTTCACCGTCCCGAGCGTGATCCCGACGTCCACGACGCCCGCGACCGAGCCGTCCGGCCGGAAGACGGGGACGATCGAGTCGACCGCGGGGCCGCGGCTCGCGTTGATGACCTCCGTGAAGGGCCTGCCCTCCGCCGCCTGCTTGTACGGGCCGATGACGTGCTTGCCGATCAGGGCCGGGTCGGGGTGCGTGAGCCGGATCCCGTCCGGCCGGTACACGACGACGAAGGCCACCCCCGTCCGCTTCCGGGTCTCCTCGGCACGCGGCTGGAGGATCGCCGTCGGATTGCGGCTGTCGAGGGCCTGCGCCGTCCCGGGGGCACCGGCGAAGGACTCGGCCACGGAGCGGGTGCGGTGCCGGGCGTCCGCCAGGCTGTTGTTCCGGGCCTCGAGCACGAGGACGGCGCCCGCGGCGATGATGAGCACCAGCAGCATCACCATCTGGACGGCGAACGCCTGCGCGGCGAAGCTGCGCACGCCCGGCGCCGGGCGCCGCGGCTTCGCGGGCCGGTGCGCAGGTCCGTGCGCGTCGCCGGTCCGAGCCCGCCGTTCCCGCTCCGGCTCCGAGTCCGTGCGGTGCCGGAGCGGACGACGGCCGGTGTGGACGCTGGACATCAGGATCCGGCATCGGTCGAGAAGTCCGGCCATGTGTTCATTTTCCAGCACCTGCGGCCACGGCGGAGTCACCGGCGGCTACCGGGGCGACGGCCGCCCCGGGAGTCGCGGGCACTTTGCGGGGCACTCGCACGGTGGGACAATGTGGGACACAGGTGGCGTCATCGGCGCCACCGGCACTCTTCGCTTTCCTTGGTGAGGCGGGTGGAAGACATGGACATAGCCTCCTACGCCGTACTGGCCGTGGCGCCCAATGTGTGGGCCACCTTCGGCGCCTTCATCGGTGGACTCGTCATCGTGATCGCCTTGGTGTGGGCCGTCGGCATGGGTATCGGTGTGATGCGCCGCGAGCCGGACCGGCCGACCGAGGCGGAGCAGCCGCACCTGCCGGTCACCGGCGCCGTCCACGAGATCAGGGAGATGCGGGAGCTCGACGAGCTCCATGTGGACGACGGGGAGCGGCTCATGCCCTATGAGCTGCACGCCACCGGAACCCGCCGCAGCCAGGACCAGCACCGGCGGCGCTGGCACCCGGGCAGCAGCGGATCCTTCGGCGGTGGCGGCCCCGGTCGGACCTGACCCGGCCCCGGCCGCACCCGTCCAGGGGACGGGCCTTCACGGGCCCGCCCCCGCCCCTTGCCGGTGCCGGGGCGGCCGACGGCGGTGGCGCGGTGCGCGCGGGGCGGATCGAATCGGCCGGTGTCGCGGACGCGATGCTGGGTAGGCGTGGGTGTCGAAAGGCGCCTCGGGGCCTGGGAGCCGTCCGGTCGGGCGGTCCCACGCACCGGGGACTCACAGCTTGCGCACAGAGCGGTTACGGGGGACGGGGGTGTCGCGTGCGGACGTCGCACGTCACGAGGTGCTCGGACTCTTCCCGCAACGGCCCGCGCGACCTTGGCGGAGAGCGGACAGCTCCTGCCAGACCCGAAGGGTATTCGGCGTTTTGATACGGATAGATTCAGTCACCAAGCGGTATCCGGACGGCACGCTGGCTGTCGACCGGCTCTCGCTCGACATACCGGACCGCTCGATCACCGTCCTCGTCGGACCGTCGGGATGTGGCAAGACCACCACTCTGCGCATGATCAACCGGATGGTGGAGCCGACCGGGGGCACCATCCTCCTCGACGGCGTCGACATCCAGGAACAGCCCGTCAACACCCTGCGCCGGTCGATGGGGTACGTCATCCAGAACGCGGGGCTCTTCCAGCACCGCACCATCGTCGACAACATCGCGACCGTGCCCCGCCTGCTCGGCTGGGGCAAGCAGAAGGCCCGGGCGCGGGCGGCCGAGTTGATGGAGCGGGTCGGCCTCGACACCTCGCTCGCCAAGCGCTACCCGTACCAGCTCTCCGGCGGCCAGCAGCAGCGCGTCGGCGTGGCGCGGGCGCTCGCCGCCGACCCGCCGGTGCTGTTGATGGACGAGCCGTTCTCCGCCGTGGACCCGGTGGTGCGCAAGGGCCTCCAGGACGAACTGCTCCGCATCCAGGAAGAGTTGGGCAAGACCATCGTCTTCGTCACGCACGACATCGACGAGGCCGTCAAGATCGGCACGATGGTCGCGGTCCTGCGCACCGGCGGCCGGCTCGCCCAGTACGCCCCGCCCGCCGAACTGCTCTCCGCGCCCGCGGACGACTTCGTCGAGGACTTCCTCGGTATCGACCGCGGCATCCGCCGGCTGTCCTTCTTCGCCTCCGGGGGACTGGAGTTGACGAAGACCCCGATCGTCACCGCCGACTCCACCGCCGAGCAGATCGCCGCCCGCGCCACCCCCGACGTGCCCTACCTCCTCGTCACCGACCCGGACGGCAGACCCCTCGGCTGGAGCGAGCCGGGCGCGCTGGCCGACGGCCCCCTCGACGCCGCACGGCTCCTCTCCCACGGGCGGCCCTTCGAGTACGGCAGCGATTCGCTGCGCGCCGCCCTCGACGGCGCCGTGCTCTCGCCGACCGGCTGGGCGGTCGCCGTGGACGGCACCGGCCGCGCGGTCGGCGTCGTCTCGCAGCAGACCATCGGCGAGGCGATCCGCAGCGCCCACGCCGAGGGGCGTACCGGGACGGAGGACGGCGCGGGGGTCGCGGCAGAGGCCGGCGCCGACGCCGGGGCGGAAGCCGGCGCCGAGGCCGGGGTCGCCGGATGAACCGTTTCTTCGATATTCCGAGCGACCTCCAGCACAGCTGGTTCGGCCTGATCGGACTGCACCTGCGCGAGGCCCTGCTGCCGGTGCTGGCCGGTCTCGTCGCCGCCCTGCCCCTCGCCCAGCTGTGCGTGCGGTTCCGCTGGCTGTACCCGCCCGTGCTGGGCCTGACGACCGTGCTGTACGCGATCCCGTCGCTGGCGTTCTTCGTCGTCCTCATCGACTACACCGGCCAGACCGAGCTCACCGTGATGATCCCGCTCGCCGTCTACAGCCTCGTCGTGCTCGTCCCGGCGATCGTCGACGGCGTCCGCTCGGTGCCGCAGGAAACACTGGCCGCGGCCACCGCCATGGGCCTGGGGCCCGTACGCCGTTATCTCCAGGTGCAGTTGCCGATCGCGGTGCCCGCCATCATCGCGGGGCTGCGGGTGGCCGCCGTCTCCAGCATCTCGCTCGTCAGCGTCGGGATGCTGATCGGCAACCAGGGCGCCCTCGGCAATCTGCTCCACGACGCGCAGATCTACAACCGGCCCGAACTCGCCTGGAACTCCGTCCTCACCACGGCGGCCCTGGCGGTCGTCGTCGACGCCCTGCTCGTCCTTGTCCGCCTGCTGCTGACCCCCTGGATGCCGAGCGGCACCCGCCGCAGCACCATCACGGACGCCGAGGCCCGGCCCGAACCGGCCACGCCCGCACTGGAGGACGCAGCCCGGTGAACGTACTGCACTTCGTCAACGCCTTCTTCAGCGACGCCTCCCACTGGACGGGCTACGACGGCATCCCGACCCGCCTCGTCGAGCACATCCAGTACTCGCTGATGGCCCTGGGTCTGGCTGCCGTCATCGGCCTGCCGGTCGGCCTGCTCACGGGGCACTACGGGCGCGGCGGCAACGCCCTCGCCCTGATCGCCACCGCCGGGCGGGCACTGCCCAGCTTCGGCCTGCTGGTGCTGATGGTGATCCTGCTCGGCTTCGGCAAGATCCCCGTGATGATCCCGCTGGTCGTCCTCGCCGTCCCGCCGATCCTGATCACGACCTACGAGGCGATGCGCTCCGTCGATCCCTCGCCGGTGGACGCCGCCCGGGGCATGGGCATGGCCGAGTCGCGCGTCCTGTTCCAGGTCGAACTGCCCGTCGCCCTCCCGCTGATCCTCAGCGGACTGCGCTCGGCGGCCATCCAGATCGTCTCCACGGCCACCATCGCCGCGTACGTCAGCCTCGGCGGCCTCGGCCGGTACATCGTCGACGGCCTCTACCAGCACGACTACGAGAAGGTCGTGGGCGGGGCCACGCTGGTCGCCGTGATGGCGCTGGCGACGCTCGCCGTGTTCTGGGCGGTCGCGCGGGTGACGGTGTCGCCCGGGGTGCGCCATGGAGGCTGACCGCGGGCGGCGGAGCGGCACCCCGGGGAGGCAGGGGCGGATCCCCGGCCTCCCCGGGCGCCCTCCGTCCTCACCACCTGCCACGCATCGAAGCCGATCGGTGACCCGGCGCCTCTTGACTGACGAAGAAGCCGCTGGATTGGATCAAACGGCGGTACTCGCGCCCCGCGTGCTGCCGCCGCTGCCATGCGCCCGAACAACCTCTCAGCCGGGAACAGGAATTGTGACTTCCAACACGAAGAGCACCAAGTCCAGCAAGAGCCACTTCGGGGCGGCCGCCGTCGCGCTCGCCGCCACCGCGGCGCTTCTCGCGGGGTGTTCGTCCGGCGGCTCCTCCGGCAAGGACCCGCTCGCGGAGGGCAGGGCGGCCGGCGGAACGGTCGTCGTCGGCTCCAACAACTTCGCCGAGAGCATCCTGATCGCCGACATCTACGGCGAGGCCCTCAAGGCCAAGGGCATCAAGGTCGAGTACAAGCCCAACATCGGCAGCCGCGAGACCACCTACGGTCTGCTCAAGAACGGCTCGATCACCGTGCTGCCCGAGTACAACGGGGCGCTGTTGGCCTATCTCGACTCCAAGGCCGCCCCGAAGACGGTCGAGGCGACGACGGCCGCCATCAGCGCCAAGCTGGACTCCGGGCTGACGCTGCTGGAGCCGGCGCCCGCGGAGGACAAGGACTCCGTCACCGTCAACGCCGCGACGGCGAAGAAGTACGGTCTCACCGAGAAGTCCTCCATCGCGGACCTCAAGGACGCCGCCAAGGACCTGGTCATCGGCGGCTCGCCGGAGTTCCAGGCCCGGCACCAGGGCCTGAAGGGCCTGAAGTCCGAGTACGGGCTGGAGTTCAAGTCCTTCAAGGCGCTGGACGCGGGCGGCCCGCTGACCCAGGCGGCGCTGAAGAAGAACACCGTGCAGGTCGCCGACGTGTTCACCACGGATCCGACCATCGCCAAGGAGAAGTTCGTCGTCCTCCAGGACCCGAAGAACCTCTTCGGCTTCGAGAACGTCCAGCCGCTGGTGTACAAGTCCGGCCTGGACCAGAAGGGCGTCGACGCGCTCAACGCGGTCTCCGCCAAGCTGGACACGGCCACCCTGCTGGACCTGGACACCCAGGTGCAGTCGCAGAACAAGGACCCGCTCGACGTGGCCAAGGCCTGGCTGAAGTCCGCGGGCCTCGGCTGATCCACCGCGGTGGGCACACGGCCCGCGGGGCCGTGACACCGCTCGCTCACCGGGTGCCGGACGGACGACCGTCCGGCACCCGGGGCGTTCAAGGACCCGCCGGCTCAGAGGTCGAACTCGTGCGGCGGCAGTCCCAGGGCGAAGCAGGCCTCGCGCACCATGGCCTGCTCGGTCTTGTCGAAGTCGCCGTCCGCGCCGCCGATGACGATGCCGATCTGGACGACGGCACGGGCCTCGGCGGGCTTCTTCTTCGCCTTGGCGATCTCCTGCAACACGCTGACCTTGCCGAAGTCGAAGTCCGCGGTCAGCCTGTTCAGGTTCTCCTCGAAGCGGCGGCGCAGATCGTCCGCGGGGAAGTTCTGCAGCACCTCGTTGGTGGCGATCAGTTGCGCGACACGCTGGCGCTCCGAAGGGTCGACGGTGCCGTCGGCGGCGGCCACGAGGGCGCACATCGCCATGCTCGCGTCCCGGAAGGCACCGCTCTTCAGGTCGTTCTTCTTCGCCACGAGCTGGGTCTGCATCTGCGTCGCGGAGTCCTTGATGCGGTCCCACAGGGCCATGTGCTCTCCAAGTGTGGTGTCGGGGTGGCCTAACACGTCCGTGCTGCATCTACAGCAACGTAGAAACTAACGGAGCGACGGATAAGTTCCGGCGGACGAGTTCCGGCGGGTCCCGTTCGTACCGGGCCGCCTAGACTGGTGCGACTCGTACCAGGCGTGCATTCGCGCACGCGTGCGCGAACAGGAGGAAGACGACCGTGGCGGCAGCCGGCAGTGGCTTCGAGGATCCGCCCGCCGACGTACTCGCGGAGGCGGCCGCGGCCTTCGGGCTGCTCGCCTCGCCCGCCCGGCTGCACATCGTGTGGGCACTGGCCCAGGGCGAGAGCGACGTCACCGGGCTCGCCGAGCGGGTCGGCGGCGCGCTGCCCGCCGTCAGTCAGCACCTGACCAAGCTGAAGCTCGCCGGGCTCGTCCGCTCCCGCCGCGAGGGCCGGCGGCAGGTCTACTTCGTCGACGACCCCGACGTGGTCGACGTCGTACGGCTCACGGTCGCCCGGCTCACCGACCGGGGCGCCGCCGCCGACGCCCCGGCGCGCCGCCTCCGTGGCCTCTGAGCTCGCGGCGGCCCGCCCGGCCGCGCCCGACGGAACACCCCTCCAGGTACTGCGGCAGCTCGACAGCGGCCCGCGCGGGCTGACCGACGCCGAGGCGGAGGCCCGGCTGGCGGCGGTCGGCGAGAACACGGTCCCCGAGGTGCGCACCCCGTCCTGGCCCCTGCTGTGGGTGCGCTCCCTGCGGGACCCGTTCACGGCCGTACTGCTCTGCCTGGGCCTGGTCTCCACGCTCGTCGCCTCCTGGGGCACCGCCGCGGTGATCCTCAGCCTGGTCGTGGTCAGCTGCGTGCTGCGCGCGACCGGCGAGCACCGGGCCGACCGGTCCATGGCCGCCCTGCGCGAACTGGTCGCCGGCACCGCCACCGTGCTGCGGCGCACGGACGGCGGGGAACAGCCGCGCGCCCGGGAGGTCCCGGTCACCGAACTGGTGCCGGGCGACGTGCTCCGCCTCGGCCCCGGCGACCGCGTACCGGCCGACGTAC
The DNA here is from genome assembly GCF_053601495.1 of Streptomyces sp. NPDC004721. Lineage (NCBI taxonomy): Bacteria > Bacillati > Actinomycetota > Actinomycetes > Kitasatosporales > Streptomycetaceae > Streptomyces > Streptomyces sp. NPDC004721. The sequence goes on along the minus strand of NZ_JBSGBZ010000035.1, from coordinate 42,495 downwards.
GACTCCTGCGCGCCCGAGGGCTGACCGTGCATCAGGCGGCGCTGACCGGCGAGTCCGCCCCGGTCGCCAAGGCGGCCGTGGAAGAGCCGGGGCTGGGGGAACGCGGCCCGTTCGGACAGGCGCACCTGTGCTTCCAGGGCAGCAGCGTCGCCACCGGCACGGCCACCGCCGTGGTGGTGGACACGGGAGCGCGGACGCGGTTCGCCGCGGCCCACGGCACCACGGGCCGCGGGCGCGGGGAGCGGACGGAACCCAGCGCCTTCGACCGTTCCGTGCAGGGCATCTCCTGGGTGCTCATCCGGTTCATGCTGCTGACGCCGCCGCTGGTGCTGATGGCGAACGTGGCACTGCGCGGGCGCGGCCTGGAGACGCTGCCCTTCGCCGTGGCGGTGGCCGTCGGGCTCACGCCCGAGATGCTGCCGGTGATCGTCACCCTCTGCCTGGCCCGCGGCACCCGGCAGCTCGCGGGGACGCACGGCGTCATCGTCAAGCGGCTGCCCGCACTGCACGACCTGGGCGCCGTCGACGTGCTCTGCGTCGACAAGACCGGCACCCTCACCCAGGACCGGCCCGTCGTCGAACGGGCCCTCGACGCGGACGGCCGCGACGACCCGGAGGTGCTGCGCTGGGCCGCGGTCGGCGCCTGGTGGACCCTCCAGCTCGCCGAACTGCCCGCGCCGGACGCGCTCGACGAGGCACTCCTGGAGGCCGCCGGAGCGGTCGGCGAGGAGCATGACGGGGTCGCGGTCGTCCCCTTCGACCCGGTACGGCGCCTGGCCACCGCCGTGGTGCGGGGCCGGTTCGGCAGGCACGTCCTCGTCGTCCGGGGCGCCGTGGAGGACGTACTGGAGCGCTGCGCGCTGGAGCCCGCCGAGCGCGAGCGGCTGCGGGAGCTCGCCGCGCGCGAGGCGGACGCCGGGCTGCGGCTGCTGGCCCTCGCCACGGCCGAACGCCCCGCCCGTACCGGCGACTACACCCCCGCCGACGAGCGCGGCCTCACCTTCCGGGGCCTGATCGCCTTCCGCGACGCGCTCGCACCGACCGCGGCGGAGGCCCTGCGCGGGCTCGCCGAGGCCGGCGTCACGGTGAAGATCCTCACCGGCGACCACCCCGGCACGGCGGCGCGCGTCTGCCGCGACCTGGGGGTCGAGGTGGGGGAGGTGCACACCGTGGGTTCCGGGCCCGGCGGGGACGGCGCCCTCGCGGCGGCCGCCGCCCGCTCCACCGTCTTCGCCCGCTGCACGCCGGACGACAAGGCCCGGGTCGTGGCCGCGCTGCGGGCCGCGGGACACACCGTCGGCTTCCTCGGCGACGGCGCCAACGACGTGCCCGCGCTGCGGGCCGCCGACGTCGGCGTCGCGCCTCGGGCGGCCTGCGACATCGCCCGGGAGAGCGCCGAGGTGGTGCTCGCCGACAAGGACCTCACCTCGATCGGCCACGCCGTGGCGGCCGGCCGGCGGGCCAGCGGCAACATCGCCTCCTATCTGCGCGTCACGCTCTCCTCCAACCTCGGCAACGTCATAGCGATGCTCGTCGCGGGCCTGCTGCTGCCCTTCCTGCCGATGCTCCCGGTGCAGGTGCTCGTCCAGAACCTCTGCTTCGACGCGGCCCAGTCGTCCTTCGCCCACGACCGTCCGGGAAAGGCGGCGCTGCGCCGCCCGACCGCGCTGCGGCCGCGCGCCTTCCTGCGGTTCATCACCGGGTTCGGCGCGCTCAACGCGGTCGCGGACTTCGCCACCTTCGCCGTCCTCGCCCTCGTTCTGTGGGGGCCCGACGCGCTGAACGACGAGGCCGTCTTCCACTCGGCCTGGTTCACCGAGAACCTGCTGACCCAGGCCCTGGTGATGGTGCTCCTGCGCACCGGCCGGAACGAGGGCGGCCGGCGGCGGCTGCCCGGACCCGTCGGCCGGGCCGCGGCCGCCCTCGCGCTCGTCGGGCTGCTGCTCCCGGCCAGTCCGCTGGGCCCGCTGCTGGGCATGACGGGGCTTCCGCTGTCCTCCTACGTTCTGCTCGCCGCCGTCCTGGCACCGTACGGACTCGCCCTCGCGGCGGCGGTCCGGCGGTACGAGCGGCGAGGTCCGGAAGCCGTCGCGGCCGGGTACGCCGCCGCGGCTCCCGGTCCGGGAGCCGGCCGAGGGTGAGGCAGCTGCCGGCCGCCGGCCGGCACAAGCGTGTTCAGCGGCCGCGCAGCCGCAGGGCGAGGGCCGCGCCCCCGGTGAGCACCAGCACCGCGGCGGCCCCGCCCGCCAGCAGTGGCGCGGAGGGACCCTGGCCGGCGTCGGTCTCGGACGCCACCGGGCTGCTGTCGGGAGCGCCCGAACGCGCCTGGGCGGCGGCGGAGTCCGGCGTCTGCCGCGCCGGAGCGGTCGTGTGCGGTCCGTGCGAGGGGCTCGGACCGGGGGCCCGAGTGCCCGGCTTCGGCGTAGTGGCGGCCGGGCTGCCGCCCGGGCGGCCGGAGTCACTCGGTCCGGCCGGTGCGGCCGTTCCGCTTGTGCCGCCCGAACCGCTCGTACCGCCGGTCCTGTTCGTCGCCTTCGCGAACACCACGTCCGAGCACGAGTAGTAGGTGTCCGGGGTGCTGCTGTTCTGCCAGATGGTGAACAGCACATGACGGCCCGTCCGGTCGGCGGGCAGCGTCGCCCCGATGCGGTACGCGCCGCCCGTCAGCGGCGGGTCCTTGACCTCGGCGAAGGGCTGGGCGGACAGATCCGACCAGGTCAGCGGCTTCGCCGGGTCGTAGCCCCGCCTGGTCAGATAGAGCTTGAACGTACCCTCGTGCGGGATCGTCGAGGCGTACGACATCGTGAGCCCCGCGCCCGGCGCCAGACGGGTCGACGGCCAGTCGTCGCGGGCGAGGTCGAGGCCCTTGTACGCGGGAAGTCCTCCGCTGCACAGCTTTCCGTCGGGGACGACCTGGCGGTCCCGGCCGCCCACGTTCGCCACCCGCAGGTTGTCCCACGCGGTGAAGGGGGCGCCGTTCGCGGCGACGGCCGCCCGGCAGGCGGACGAACCGGCCCGGCCGCCCCCGTCCGGCGAGCAGGCGAACACCCGGCTGACCGGGTCGGTCGGGGCGCCGTGCGCTTGTGCGGGCCCGGCCGCCCACAACGTGAGCAGGGCCGACACCGCAGCGGCGGCTGCGGTGCGCCTGAGGGGCGCGGTCGTCCGGGTCATCGGGAGACGTCTCCTGGGCCGGCGGGGAAACGGACTGCTGCGCGGTCCAGTACGGGCGGCGGGCGCGAAGCGTTCAACCGGCCCGCGAGCGGCGGCACATGAGCGGGAACGTACCGCGGGCATCGATACAGCGCGTCCCGTCTGCTTCCGCTGGAGGCGTGTGTTTCCGGAGCGCCGCGGGTGACGGCGGAAGCTCCAAGGGGCCCTGGTGGACGCCTCGGAGCCGTGAGCTATCGTGTACGCGGAGTGAGAAACAAACGGCACGCCCCGTTCGTTACGGCCCCGGGAGTGTTCTGTCCATGCCGAGGCAGTTACGCGCCGAACAGACCCGCGCGACGATCATCACGGCCGCCGCCGACCTGTTCGACCGGCACGGCTACGAACGGACCAGCCTGAGCGACATCGTCGCACACGCACACGTCACCAAGGGCGCCCTGTACTTCCACTTCGCGGCCAAGGAGGATCTGGCCCACGCCATCCTGGAGTTGCAGTCCCGGGCCGCCCGGCAGGTGACCAGCCGCGTGGACGAGCAGGGCTACTCGTCGCTGGAGGCGCTGATCCGCATCACCTACGCGCTCACCCGCCTCACCGTGGAGGGCCCCGTCACCCGTGCCGGCCTGCGGCTGGCCACCGGAGGAGTCGAGGTGCGCCCGCCGCTGCGGCACCCGTTCACCGAGTGGCTGGACATCGCCACCGGCAAACTCCTCGGCGCAGTCAAGGAGTACGAGATCCAGCAGGACGTCGACGTTCACGCCGTCGCGCACTCCCTCGTCTGCTTCTTCGTCGGCACCCGGGTCGCCGGCCGGCCCCTGGAACCCATGGGGCGGCTGCCGCGCAGGACGACCGAGATGTGGCACCTGCTCATCCGCGGCCTGGTGCCGGTGCACCGGCGCCCCCGCTATCTGAGCCTCGCCACCCGGCTGGAGCGGGAGATCGTCGTCGTATGACCCGCCGGGTACGGTGAGGCGCATGCCCGCCAACCCGTCCGCGCCCGTACTCGTCGGCGACGAACCCGGTTCCTTCCCGCACAGCGTGCTGGCCGAACGGCACCCGGCCATCGTCCGGCAGGTGCGCGACGCCTTCCCCTACGGCCCCGAGCAGCACCGCGCCCTGGACGCGCTGCTGGAGAGCTGCGCCGAGGGCGTGATCGACGACCTTCCCGCCGCCGCAACCGACCGCGACCGCTGGCAGGCCTGGGGCCTGGGACAGTACGCCGGGCACTCCTGGTTCGAGGTGCCGTGGCTGTGGTCCGAGAGCTACTTCTACCGCCGTCTCCTCGAAGCCGTCGGCTACTTCGGGCCCGGGCCCTGGCAGGGCATCGACCCCTTCCGCCCGTCCAAACTCGCCGAACTCGACTCCCCGGAGACCGACGAGGAACTGGCGGCGCTCGACGAGCTGGAGGGCAAGCCGGCGGCGGAGCGCGCGGACGCCCTGCTGCACGGCTCCCTCTGGGGCAACCGCGCCGACCTCGGCTTCCGGCTGTCGGCGGGCGGCGCCGAGGCCGGGCCGCCCGTCCCCGCCCTGGTCGCCGACGACAAGGCGGCCCTCTGGTCGCTGCTGCCGCCCTCCGGCACCGGCACGCTCTGCCTGGTCGCCGACAACGCCGGCCGCGAACTCGTCCCCGATCTCCTCCTCGTCGCCCACCTCCTCGCCCAGGGCCGCGTCCGGCGGGCGGTCCTGCACGTCAAGCCGTACCCGTACTACGTCTCCGACGCCACCACCGCCGATGTCGTCGACGCCGTACGCCGGCTGACGGCGGCTCCCGGCGCGGCCGCGCGGTACGGGCGTCACCTGTGGTCGGCGATGGCCGACGGCCGGCTGACGGTCCGGGCACACCCCTTCTCCTGCGCCCCGCTGCCCTACGGCGCCATGCCCGCCGACCTGCGCGAGGAGTTCGCCGCGGCCACGCTGACCGTGTTCAAGGGCGACCTGAACTACCGGCGGCTGGTGGGCGACCGGCTGTGGCCCCCGACCACGCCGTTCGCGGACACCACCGGCTACTTCCCCGGCCCCCTCGCCGCCCTGCGCACCCTGAAGTCCGACGTGATCACCGGCCTGGACGCGGACACCGAGGCCGCGCTGGACGCCGCCGAGGGCGAGCGCTGGCGCGTCGCGGGCACGCACGCGCTGATCCAGGTCAGGACCTGACCGCCGGCCGGCCTTCCGCGCCGCGCGACAACCCCGTTCACGTGCGGATTCACGCGATGGAGTGATCGGGTTGGTGCGTACGGATGGTGCCGGAGTGTCGCGGGTAGGGCCCGGCCATGACGCAGCAGCCCTTCGAACTCCCGCACTTCTACATGCCGTATCCCGCGCGGCTCAACCCGAACGTCGACGAGGCCCGCGCCCACTCGACGCGGTGGGCGCGCGACATGGGCATGTTGGAAGGCTCCGGGATCTGGGAGCAGTCCGACCTCGACGCGCACGACTACGGACTGCTCTGCGCCTACACCCACCCCGACTGCGACGGGCCCGCCCTGTCGCTCATCACCGACTGGTACGTGTGGGTCTTCTTCTTCGACGACCACTTCCTGGAGACCTTCAAGCGCAGCCAGGACCGCGCGGGCGGCAAGGCCTACCTGGACCGGCTCCCCCTGTTCATGCCCCTCGACCCCGAGACCCCCGTCCCCGAGCCGCGCAACCCGGTCGAGGCCGGCCTCGCCGACCTGTGGGCGCGTACGGTGCCGTCGATGTCGGCCGACTGGCGCCACCGGTTCGCGGTGGCCACCGAGCACCTGCTGAACGAGTCCCTGTGGGAGCTGTCGAACATCAACGAGGGGCGGATCGCCAACCCCGTCGAGTACATCGAGATGCGCCGCAAGGTCGGCGGAGCGCCCTGGTCGGCGGGGCTGGTGGAGTACGCGACCGCAGAAGTGCCCGCCGCCGTCGCCGGAACCCGGCCGCTCAGGGTGCTGATGGAGACGTTCTCCGACGCCGTGCACCTGCGCAACGACCTGTTCTCCTACCAGCGGGAGGTCGAGGACGAGGGGGAGTTGAGCAACGGCGTCCTGGTCCTGGAGACCTTCTTCGGGTGCACCACCCAGGAGGCCGCCGACTCCGTCAACGACGTCCTCACCTCCCGCCTCCACCAGTTCGAGCACACCGCGCTCACCGAAGTGCCCGCGGCGGCCCTGGAGAAGGGCCTCACCCCGGCCGAGACCGCGGCGGTGGCGGCGTACGCCAAGGGCCTCCAGGACTGGCAGTCCGGCGGCCACGAGTGGCACATGCGCTCCAGCCGGTACATGAACGAGCGGGCCCGGCCCACCAGCCCCTGGCAGCGACTGGCCGGCCCCGGCACCTCGGCGGCCGACGTGGGCGCGCTGCTCGCGGCAGCCGGGGCGGAGAGGCTGCGCGCGTACACGCACGTGCCCTTCGAGAAGGTCGGCCCGTCCCGCATCCCCGACCTCCGCATGCCCTACCCGCTGGGGCTGAGCCCGCATCTGGACCGCTCCCGGCGAAGCCTCGTCCACTGGTGCCACAGCATGGGCATCCTCGAGGAGGGCGTGTGGGACGAGGACAAGCTCGCCGCCTACGACCTGGCGCTGTGCTCGGCCGGCATCGACCCGGACGCCACCCCCGAGGCGCTCGACCTGAGCGCGCAGTGGCTCGCCTTCGGCACCTACGGCGACGACTACTACCCGCTGGTGTACGGCCACCGCCGCGACCTGGTCGCCGCGAAGGCGACCACGGCCCGCCTGTCGGCCTGCATGCCCGTGGCGAGGGAGGCGGCGCCGGTCCCGCTCAACGCCATGGAGCGGAGCCTGACCGACCTGTGGGCGCGGACCACCGCGGAGATGACCCCCGACCAGCGGCGCACCCTGAAGCACGCGATCGACTCGATGACCGAGAGCTGGGTGTGGGAGCTGTCCAACCAGCTCCAGAACCGCGTCCCCGACCCGGTCGACTACCTGGAGATGCGGCGCGCCACCTTCGGCTCCGACCTCACCCTGAGCCTGTGCCGGATGGGATACGGCCCGGCCATCCCCGCGGAGGTCTACCGCAGCGGCCCGGTCCGCTCCCTGGAGAACGCGGCCGTCGACTACGCCTGCCTGCTGAACGACGTCTTCTCGTACCAGAAGGAGATCGAGTACGAGGGCGAGATCCACAACGCGATCCTGGTCGTACAGCACTTCTTCGGCATCGACTACCCGGCCGCGCTCAAGGTCGTCCAGGACATGATGAACCAGCGCATGCGCCAGTTCGAGCACGTCGTCGCCCACGAACTCCCCGTCGTCTACGACGACTTCGAGCTGTCCGAGGAGGGGCGCGCGGCCGTGATCGGCTATGCGGCCGACCTCCAGAACTGGATGGCGGGCATCCTCAACTGGCACCGGAGCGTCGACCGCTACAAGGCGGAGTGGCTGGGCCGCCGGGCCCACGCCTTCCTCCCGGACCGCGCGCCCGCCCCCGCCCTCCCCGTGGGCTGACCGCCCACCGAACAGCGCCAGCCGGAGGCGGTCGATGGATCAGACAGCGTTGCGTCCCAAGCCGATGCCAGGACAGGAGCCCGGCGGCGGCGAGCACGGCCCGGTCCGGCGCCCGCTCGCCGCGCGCCGCCGCGGCCGCCGCCTCGTGGCTCTGGTGTGCGGGCTGCTCGCCGCGATCGTCCTGGTCCTGTCCGGGGTCGGCCTCGGCACGGTGGGCCTCACGGTGATCGGCACGAGCAGGTCCGCCCCCGCCGAGCCGCAGCGGCAGGCCGGCACCCGGGGGCGCACGGATCCGGCGCCCGTCTCCGCGCCCGCGACACCGCCGGCCGCGCCGGTGCCGGTGCCGGTGCGTCCGACGCTGGGTGTGGAGGTGGTGGACGACGGCAAGCCCGGAGCCCGGGTGGTCGGCATCCACGTCCCCGGCCCCGGGTACACGGCGGGCCTGATCCGTGGCGACGTACTGCTCGTCTTCGGCGGAACCCGGGTCGACACGGCGGCGGACCTGGCCCGCGCGGTCGCCGGGGCCCGCCCGGGGCAGGCGGTGGTCCTCACCGTGCGCCACGCCAACGGCGGCCACCAGCAACTGACCGTCACCCCGGGCATCGTCACATGACGACCCCCATCGCGTCCCGTGCCCCGCCCCGGTCTGTGGCCCGGCCTGGTCTGTGGCCAGCCACGGTCTGTGGCTCGCCCTGTCCCGTGCCATGTCGCGGTCCATGCCCACGGTCTGTGGCCCGCCCTGACTCGGGACCCGTGGCCCGTCTCGTGGCTCGCCCTGGTCTGCGGCCCGCCTCGGTCCTGCGGCCTGCCCCGTCGTGTGGCGTGCCGCGGTCCGTGCTCGGCCCTGACCCGTGCCCCGCCGCGGTCCCTGGCCCGCCCTGACCCGTGCCCCGTTCCGTGGCTCGCCCCGGTCTGTGGCCCGTGCCGTCCCGTGCCCTGTCCCAGTCTGTGGTCTGCCCCGGCTTGTGACCTGTGCCTCGGCTCGTTTCGTGCCCTGTCGTGGTTCGTGCCCCGTCCCGGTCTGTGGCCCGCCGTGGTTTGTGGCCCGTGCTCCGAGACGTGGTTCGTCCCTCGTTCGATGGCTGAGTGCGATCCCGGGCCCGGGCCGGTGCGGACGGGCGGCGCGCGCGTGGTCGAGATCCCCAACCGGCTCGCGTCGCACGGCGTGGCCGGGCAGGATGCTGCCCGTAGCCTTCCTCACCGTCTCAGCCGCATACGGAGGCCCGGATGACCGGCATCGCGCTCGCGCCCTTCACCGCCGACGACTACAGGGCCCGTCTGGAACGCGCCGCCCGCGCGGCGGCCGATGCCGGGCTGGCCGGACTGCTCGTGGCGCCGGGGCCGGACCTGGTGTGGCTGACCGGGTACGCGCCCACCGCCGTCACCGAGCGGCTCACGCTGCTCGTCCTCGCCGCCGGACGCGAACCCGTACTCGTCGTCCCCACCCTGGAGGCCCCGGACGCCGCCAAGGCGTCCGGCGCGTCCGCACTGGCCCTGCGCGACTGGACCGACGGCACCGACCCCTACGCCGTCACCGCGGCCCTCCTCGACGACCGCGGCCGGTTCGGCATCAGCGACAACACCTGGGCCATGCACCTGCTCGCCCTGCAACAGGCGCTGCCCAAGACCTCCTACGCCTCTCTCACCGAGGCCCTGCCCATGCTGCGCGCGGTGAAGGACGCGGCCGAGGTGGAACTGCTCGCGGCGGCGGGCGAGGCCGCCGACGCCGCGTTCGAGGAGATCCGGAAGGTGCGGTTCTCCGGCCGCCGCGAATCCGAGGTCGCCGCCGACCTCGCCGGCCTGCTGCGGCGCTTCGGGCACTCCCAGGTCGACTTCACCATCGTCGGCTCCGGCCCCAACGGCGCCAACCCGCACCACGAGGTGGGCGACCGCGTCATCGAGCGCGGAGACATGGTCGTCCTCGACTTCGGCGGCCTCAAGGACGGCTACGGCTCCGACACCACCCGCACCGTGCACGTCGGAGAGCCGACGGACGAGGAGCGGCGGGTGCACGACATCGTCCGCGAGGCCCAGGAGGCAGGCTTCCGGGCGGTGCGCCCCGGCGTCTCCTGCCAGGAGGTCGACCGTGCCGCACGCGCGGTCATCACCCGGGCCGGGTACGGCGAGTTCTTCATCCACCGCACCGGCCACGGCATCGGCGTCACCACGCACGAGCCGCCCTACATGATCGAGGGCGAGGAGCAGCCCCTCGTACCCGGCATGTGCTTCTCCGTGGAGCCCGGCATCTACCTGCCCGGCCGCTTCGGGGTGCGCATCGAGGACATCGTCACCGTGACCGAGGACGGGGGCCGCCGCCTCAACGACACGACCCGGGAGATGGTCATAGTGGACTGACCACCGGTAGTCCCCACCCCGCAACCGCAACGACACGGCGCGACGATGACCCAGGCACCGACACCCACCGCGGACACCGTCCGCAGACTGGTCCGCACCCTGCTCAAGGACGGCTCGGACACCGCCCCCGGACCCGAGATCCGGCCCGTCGCCGAGGGCGGCGAGCACTCCACCTGGTGGGTCGGCGCCCGCCATGTGCTGCGCCTGGCGCCCGACCGTGAGGCCGCCGAGCGCCAGCGCCGCGAACTGCGGCTGCGCGAACTGATCCGCCCGCACCTTCCGGTCGCCGTCCCGGCCAGCGTCGCGCGCGGCGAGTGGGCGCCCGGGCTGACGTACACGCTGGACACCCGGATCACCGGCGGCTCGGCCGGCGAGCACGACGTCTCCGCCATCGGCGAGGACGACCTGGCCGGGCTGTTCACCGGGCTGCGCGAGGTCCCCGCCCGGCAGGCCCAGAACCTCGGCGTCCCGCGCACCGCGCCGCGCTCCCTGGAGGCGCTGCGCCGCATGGCCGTGCACGCCGCCGAACGTCTCGGCACCGCCGACGAGTTCGACCCCGCGCGGATGGCCCAGCTCACCGCGCCCGCCGCGGCCCAACTCGCTGCCCAGCCCGGCACCGCCGTGCTCATCCACCACGACCTCAAGGGCGAGCACCTGGTGGTGAGCGCCGACGGCCGGGTGCGCGGGGTCCTCGACTGGACCGACGCCGTGGTCGGCGACCCGGCCGAGGACATCGCCGGCGTCGCCGTCGCCGTCGGTTCCCCCGCCGCGGTGCGCGCCGCCACCCTCGCCGGCTACGGCGCCCGGCCCTGCCTGCGCGGCCTGTGGCTGGCCCGCTGCGACACCGTGATCCGCCTCGCCGCACGTCTCGACGGCCGCGACGGCAGTCCGCTGCCGCTCCTCCGGTCCCAGCTGCGCCACGCCTGGGAGGCGATCCTGCTGGAGCGGGTGACGGAGTTCCGGGAGGACGCTGCGGACCCTGCGGACCCTGCGGACACCGCGGACACCGCGGAGTAGGGGCCGTCCGGGCGCGGTGCCGTGCTCAGTGCTGCAACAGCACCGCGCACGACTCCGCGGGCACGTGCAGCAGCCCGTCCGCTCCGGGTGCCGCGACCGGTTCCCAGGCGGCCAGCACCTCGGTGGGGCGGTTGCCGAGAGGGATCTCCGCAGGCTCCTTGGCGAGGTTGAGCGCCACCAGCACGTCCCCGCGCCGGAAGGCGAACCAGCGGGCCTCCTCGTCGTAGGCCACCTTGGTGTCGGCGAGGTCGGGGTCGGTGAGGTCGGGCTGCTCGTGCCGCAAGGCGGTCAGCCGGCGGTACCAGGCCAGCACGCGCGCGTGCGGCTCGCGCTCCGGCTCGGACCAGTCCAGGCAGGAGCGGTCGCGGGTCGCCGGGTCCTGCGGGTCGGGCACGTCCTCCTCCGCCCAGCCGTGCTCGGCGAACTCCCGCCGCCGGCCCCGCCGCACCGCCTCCGCGAGTTCCGGGTCGGTGTGGTCGGTGAAGTACTGCCACGGGGTGCCGGCCGCCCACTCCTCGCCCATGAACAGCATCGGCGTGAACGGCGCGGTCAGCGTCAGCGTGGCCGCGCAGGCCAGCAGCCCGGGGGAGCCGGCGAGCAGCGTGGACAGGCGGTCGCCCCGGGCGCGGTTGCCGACCTGGTCGTGGGTCTGGCTGTAGCCGAGCAGCCGGTGCCCGGCCACCCGGGTGCGGTCCAGCGGGCGGCCGTGGTGGCGGCCCCGGAAGCCGGAGTACGTCCCGTCGTGGAAGTAGCCGCCGGTGAGCGTCTTGGCGACCGCCGCGAGCGGGGCCCGCCCGAAGTCGGCGTAGTAGCCCTGGGACTCGCCGGTCAGCGCCGAGTGCAGCGCGTGGTGGAAGTCGTCGTTCCACTGGGCGTCCAGGCCGAGCCCGCCCTCCCTGCGCGGGGTGATGATCCGCGGGTCGTTCAGGTCCGACTCCGCGATCAGGAACGGACGGCGGCCCAGGTCGGCGGAGAGCGCGTGCACGGCCGTCGACAGCTCCTCCAGGAAGTGGCACGCGCGCGTGTCCACCAGGGCGTGCACCGCGTCCAGGCGCAGACCGTCGATCCGGTAGTCGCGCAGCCACGCCAGCGCGCTGCCGACCAGGAACCGGCGCACCTCGTCCGAGCCGGGCGCGTCCAGGTTGACGGCGGCGCCCCAGGGGGTGTGGTGGGTGTCGGTGAAGTACGGCCCGAACCGCGGCAGGTGGTTGCCCGACGGACCCAGGTGGTTGTGCACCACGTCCAGGACCACGCCCAGGCCAAGCTCGTGGGCCCGGTCGACGAAGCGCTTCAGCCCCTCGGGGCCGCCGTAGGGCTCGTGCACCGCCCACAGCGACACGCCGTCGTAGCCCCAGCCGTGCCGGCCGGGGAACGGGCACACGGGCATCAACTCCACGTGGGTGACGCCCAGGTCCGCCAGGTGGGGCAACCGTTCGGCGGCCGCGTCGAAGGTGCCCTCAGGCGTGTAAGTGCCGATGTGCAGCTCGTACAGGACCGCGCCGGGCAGCGGGCGCCCGGCCCAGTCGGCGGAGCGCCATGTGTGCCGCGCGTGCTCGACGACCGCGCTCAGCCCGCCCGGGCCGTCCGGCTGCCGCGGCGAGCGCGGGTCGGGCAGCACGGGGCCGCCGTCCAGCGCGAATCCGTACCGCGAGCCGTCGCGCGCCTCGGCCTCACCGGTCCACCACCCCTCTCGCTCCGGATCGCGCTCCAGCGCGCGCGCGGCGCCGTCGCACTGGAGCGTCACACGGCCGGCCTGTGGTGCCCACACCTCGAACTGCACGGACGGTTCCCCTTCGTTCGCTCACCGTGACGTACCCTGTCCATGGTGCGCCACAAGAGATCAATCCGCTTTTGAATTCCCCCTTTTCCGGCGGGTGTCGCCGGATCCGAGTGGCTGGTGTGTGTCTCCGTGGTAGCTGGACACGCGGGGTCGACTGACCGACAATCACCAACGTGACGTCGTCCTTCGAGTCCCACACGTACCCCGCGCGGCTCTCCGACGCGCAGCGCGACAAGGCGCTGAAGGTGCTCCGTGACGGCGTCGCGATGGGCCGGCTGTCGCACGACACGTTCGTACGGCGGATGGAGCTGGCCCTGGCCGCCCGCCGGCCGGACGAACTCGCCGCGCTCACCTCCGATCTGCGCACCGAGGGGCGCGTGTCCCGGCTGGTGTTCGGCACGGTCGAGGCGGTGTCCGGTTTCAGCGTACGGCTGCGCCGGGCCTGGCAGGCCGAGCGGCTGCCCAAGCTGCTGCTGCCCTTTCCCGGCAGCGGTCACCCATTGCGCATAGGGCGGGATCCGGCCAGCGGTCTGCGGCTGACCCACGAGACGGTCTCCCGCGTGCACGCCGAACTGCGCCACCAGGGCGGGATGTGGGTGCTGCGGGACCTGGGCTCGACCAACGGCACGACCGTCAACGGGCGGCGCGTGGTCGGCGCGGCCGTCGTGCGCGAGGGCGACCAGGTCGGGTTCGGCCAGGTGGCGTTCCGGCTCTCCGCGAACTGAGCCGCACCGCCGCCGCCGGCCCCGGCTGACCCGATACGGCGGGTCAAGTCCTTTTTCGGACGCTGGTGTTGACGTATCCGACAAGTCATGACTGACTGTGTGTACGCCATGTACATGTGGTGAAGCGCCGGCGCCGCACTGTGGAGGTGTGCCCTGCCGCCACTCCCGCACTATCCGTCCGTGGACGAGCTGGGCGCACACGCCGCCGCACTCGTCGCCCGCCGGCCCCGGGACGCCCGGCTGCGCCGCGTCGGCACCTCCCGTGGGGGCCTGCCCCTGTGGCTGCTCTCCGTCGGCCACGGCAGCCGCCAGGCTCTCGTGGTCGCCGGACCGCACGCCAACGAGCCCGTGGGCGGCGCCACCGTACTGAGGCTGGCCGAACGCGTGCTGGCCGGCCGCGGCGGCGCGGACACCGACGTCACCTGGAACCTGCTGCTGTGCCTCGACCCCGACGGCTCACGGCACAACGAGGGCTGGCTCAGGGGGCCTTACGACCTCGGCCACTACTTCCGGGACTTCTTCCGGCCCGGGTTCCTGGAGCAGCCGGAGTGGCTGCCCGACGGTGCCGCGGCCGCCGCGCTGCCGGAGACCCGGGCGCTGCTCGAACTCCAGGACGAGCTTCGGCCTTTCGTCCAGTGCTCGCTGCACGGCGTTGACGTCGGCGGCGGCTTCGTCGAGGTGACCCGCGAACTGCCCGGCCTCGCACGGCGCGTCGGGCACGCCGCGGCCCGGCTCGGCATCCCGCGCGAACTCGGCGCGTACGACCCCCTGTACTGGCCTCGTCTGGGGCCCGCCGTCTACCGGATCCCGCCGCCGCGCCGGGGCGGTCTGGCCGCCGCCATCACCGAGGCGGCCGTGGAGTCGACATGGTTCCACCCGCAGCGGCACGGCACCGTGACCGCCGTCGTCGAGGCGCCCATGTGGGGTGTGGACGCCGTGTCCGACGGCTCGGCGCCCGCGGACCCGGACGGGGTGCTGCGCGCCGTCAGCCGCGCCCTGCGCGAGGACATCCGGCTCATGGAGCGGCTGCTGGATCGAGTCCGGCCGCACCTCGCCGACGTGCCGGACGCGGACCGGCTGCTCGCGCCGGTGGACGACTACCTCCTGGTCTGTCCCGGGCTCGCCGACGCGTGGGACCCCGACACCGACGACGGCACGCTGCGCCCGCTCCCGCCGCTGACCAACGCCCACCTGGCCGCGCTGCGCATCGCGGGGCGGCGGCTGGCGCTGCGCACCGCCGGACTGCTGCACCGGCTCGTGCGCGGTGCCGGGTACGACCGGGCCGGTGTCCTGCCCGAACTGGACCGGTTCATCGAGCAGGGGTGTGCCGACTACAGCGACAACCTGCGGGCGCGCTGGATACCGGTCGCCCGGCAGGCCGAGTACCAGACGCGGGTGGTGCTGGCCGTGTGCGAACTCGCCGGGCGGCACGCGCGCGTGCGCTCACGATCGGGTGAGCCGGGGTGGGGCACGCGGGCGGCCGTGCCGATACACCGGGAATGACCCACCTCACCAAGGCGGCCACGATCCGCCTGCGGCGTGGCCTGACGGCAGGGGCCGCACTCCTGCTCGCCGGCGCCGCCCCGGCCACGGCCGCCCACCGGTACACCGGCCAGTCCGACTGGCTCTACGTCACGGTCACCCACGGCGACGAGCGCTCCGGTGACGTCCGCGGCGCCCTGCTCCTGTGCGACCCGCCCCGGGGCCACGCCCACGCGGCCGACGCCTGCACCCAGCTCCGCTCCTCCGGCGGCGACATCCACGGCATCCCCCACCGGGACGTCCTCTGCCCGATGATCTACGCCCCCGCAACGGCCCACGCCCGCGGCCAGTGGCACGGCCGGCTGATCGACTACACGGAAACCTTCTCCAACACCTGCGAACTGAACGCCCGAACGGGCGCCGTCTTCGCCATGGGCAACTGAGGCCCGATGCACGACGATTGGGACGTCCACCGCGCGCCCGATCTGCGGGTTGGGGGCTGTGGTCGTCGCAATGCGGCCTGGTCCGTGCGGGGTGGTCACGTGGCGGACGTGCGGGCCTGGTGGGCTGTGGTGACCACTGTGCGGCTCTGGTGTTCCACCTGGTGTTCCAGGGGGACCCAGCGGGCGTGGAAGCGGTGGGCGAAGGACTCGCTCCAGGTGGTCACGAGGTGTTCCAGGTCCGGGGCGGCGCGGTCGTCGGCCTCGCGCAGGGTCCGCAGGAGCATCGCCGCGGCCCGCAGCGGCAGGCGGCGCCCGAACGCGTCCACGCTGCCGACGTAGGCCATCGTGGTGTCCGCGGGCGGGGTGTGGATCCAGTCCGCGGCGAGTCCCGGCACCAGGCTCAGCCCCCACTTCGCCGCCCGCAACAGCGGCCCGTCCGCCCCGTGCAGGCGCGGCAGCGCGTCGGTGAGGACCAGCTCCACCTCCCGCGCGTCCCGCAGCAGCCGGTGCGCCAGCCGCCGTATCGCCGCCGCCGGGGCGGGATGCGGCGCGGGATCGTCCACCAGGTCGCTCGCCCACATCGGCACCTCCACGATCGCGGTCATGCCGCCGTACCGGTGCGGGCGGAACCAGGTGCTGTGCCGCGCGTCGTCCGGCATGCTCGGATACGCCGGGCCCGCGCCGGGCCCCGGCATCACCCGCACCCCGGGCCCCGAGACCGGCCAGCCCGCCGCGTCCGAGGCGCCCGTCTCCACCGGGATGTGCAGCCGTGCCGCCGACTTGCTGAACGGCTCGGAGAGCCCGGGCACGTCCCGGGTCAACTGCACCCAGCTGCCGCCCAGTTCGGTGCCGTGCAGCGTTACCTGGAGGTAGGGCCGCAGCTCGTCGATGACCCCGGTCAGCGCCCGTGTCTCCGGCGGCAGCCGGTCGGGCGGCAGCACGGAGGGCGACCACTCCGGCTGCTCGGGCCCGGCGGGCCGGAAGAACCCGAGGTGGTAGTCGAGCAGGCTGCGTGGGGCCGGAGTGACGTGCAGACTCGCCCCATCCGGGTCCGCGCACAGCAGGAAGTGCCAGGAGGTGTCCGCCCGCAACCGCTCCTCACGCAGCACGCGGTGCGCGACGGCGAGGAGGGTGGAGCCGCCGGTGGGCTCGTTGGCGTGGGCGCCGGCGACCACCAGCACCGCCCGCCGGGCGTGCCCGACGGACAGCAGGTGCAGCGGCCGTCCCGCGCGGGAGTGACCGACCTCCCTCAGTACGCACCGGTCCGGCCGGTACGCGGCCAGCGCACGGGCGGCGGCGACCAGTTCGGGAACACTGGGGTAGCGCAGATCCGGCAGGAGACTCACCCCCGACCTGTCCTCCCGGCTTCGCATTCCGCAGTACCCCACGGACGCCGAGTCCTGTCAAGCGCGCTCCAGCAGCGCCACCGGCAGCCGCTCGAAGAGCTCCGCCACGAGCACGTGCCCCTCGAACTCCCGCCCCGGGGCCAGCGCGTCGGACCACCGGCCCGGCGGCAGGGGTAGCCGGGTGTCCCGCCAGCCGCCCACCTCCGCCAGGCGCAGCGACAGCCGGGTCACGGCCGTGACCACCTCCCCGGAGCGCTCGAACGCCGCACAGTGGGCCGCCGCCGTCCCCTCGGCGAGCAGCGGGGCGTACGTCGCGGCCGGGCCGAACACCTCCGGCCGGCGGGCGCGCAGCCGCAGCGCCGCCACCGTCACCGCGCCCTTGTCCCCGGCGTCGGCGGGCGGGAACCGCACCGGGCGCCGGTTGTCCGGGTCGACCAGGGCCCGGTACTCGGCCTCCGTGCCCTGGTACACGTCGGGCACGCCGGGCATCGTCAGGTGCACCAGCGCCGTGCCCAGGACGTTCGCCCGGATGTGCGGTTCGAGAGCGGTGCGCAGGGCCGTCACCGGCCCCGCCGGCGCCCCGCACGGCCCCTCGTCGACGAACCGCGCCACCGCCTCCTCGTAGGCGGGCCGCTGCTCGGTCCAGCTCGTGCGGAGGCCCGCCTCCCGCACATGCTTCAGCAGCGCCTGCCGCACGCGTTCCCCGTCCGCCGGGCCGAGGCCGAACACCGTCTGCCAGGCCGCCCACGCCAGTTGGGCGTCCGGCATGCCCTCCCCGCCGCCGGTCACCTCGTCCAGCAGGTCCGCCCAGACGCGCGGGCACTCGGTGAGCACGGCCAGCGCCGCCCGTACGTCGGCGCTGCGCTTGGTGTCGTGCGTGGAGACCACGGTCCCGGTGACCGGCCAGTCGCGCTGCACCCGGGCGCAGTACGCGTGGAAGTCCTCCGGTGACACCGCCGGGTGACCTGGGTCGCCGCCCACCTCGTTGGCCGACAGCAGCGGCATGTACCGGTAATAGGCGGTGTCCTCCACGGACTTGGCGCGCAGCGCGGAGGCTGCCTGCGCGAACCGGGTGCGGAACTCCACGGCGCCGGGCCCGGATCCGGCCCGCCCGACGACCAGGTCGCGCACCACGTCGACGGCCTCGCCCTCCTCCGGCACGACGAAGGCGAGCCGGGCCTCCTCGGCGGCCTGCTCGGTGACCACGGACGCCGGGTCCACGGAGACGTAGGGCCGGTAGACGCGGAGGCGGACCAGGAGCTCCCGCAGCGCGGTGCGCAGCGCCCAGGGCGCGCGGTCGCGCAGCGCCGGGTCCGGAGAGGTGGCGCACACCCGGCCCGCCACCCGGGTCAGCCGCTCCGTCTCGGCGGCCAGTTCGTGCGTGATCACCGTGTACGCCGCCCGCCGTACCGTCGCCTCCCAGTCGCCGCCGCTGTCATCGCGCGGAGCGGCGAACCGCCGGTAGTGCTCGGTCAGTTCGCTCGCTCCGGCCGGGTCGGTGAACAGGCCGTCGACGTGCCGCAGGGCGTCGTAGCCGGTGGTGCCCGCGACCGGCCAGGAGGCCGGCAGGTGCTCGCCGTCGGAGAGGATCTTCTCGACGACCGTCCAGCGCCCGCCGGTCGCCTCGTGCAGCCGCCGGAGGTAGGCGTCGGGGTCGGCAAGCCCGTCCGGGTGGTCGACGCGCAGCCCGTCGACCACCCCCTCGGCCAGCAGCTGGAGGATCTTGGCGTGGGTCGCCCGGAACACCTCGGGGTCCTCCACCCGCACCCCGATCAGCTCCGAGATGCTGAAGAAGCGCCGGTAGTTCAGCTCCGTACGGGCCAGCCGCCACCACACCGGCCGGTACCACTGCGCGTCCAGCAGTTCGGGCAGCGGCAGCCTCCTGGTGCCCTCGCGCAGTGGGAAGGCGTGGTCGTGGTAGCGCAGGACGTCGCCGTCCACTGTCAGCTCGCCGGTCTCCCGGCCGACCGGGTGGCCGAGCACGGGCAGCAGCACCTTGCCGCCCTGGGCCTCCCAGTCGATGTCGAACCAGCGCGCGTACGGCGACGCGGGGCCCTCCCGCAGCACCTCCCACAGGGCGTGGTTGTAGCGCGGGGCCATGGCCATGTGGTTCGGCACGATGTCCACGACCATGCCGAGCCCGTGTTCCCGCGCGGTGCGCGCCAGCGCCCGCAGGCCCTCCTCGCCGCCGAGTTCGTCGCGCACCCGCGTGGGGTCCACGACGTCGTAGCCGTGCGCGGAGCCCGGCACGGCCTGGAGGACGGGTGACAGGTGCAGGTGCGAGACGCCGAGCGAGGCCAGGTACGGCACGGCCCGCTCCGCGGCCGTGAACGGGAACTCGGGCTGGAGCTGGAGCCGGTAGGTGGCCGTGGGCACGACGGGCTCGGGACGCTCGGGTGTCTCGGATGTCATGGTGAGCTACGTACCCCTCCGGCCGCCTTTGGTGTCACCCGGCCGCCATGTGCACCGGGCCCCACCCGGGCGGGTGCCCGTCCGCGCCCGGATGGGTGAGCGCCGCGCCGGCTCCTCGACGGGGTGGCGCGCCGGCTCCTCGCAGGGGGCGTTCCGCGCAGGCTCCTCGTCCGGCGCGGAACGGGTGCTACGCGGGCCGTCGCAGCACGGTCAGGCTGCGGTCCGTCAGGGTGAGTCGTTCCCCGGCCCGCACCTTGGGGCCGGTGCCCGGCGGGACCGGGTCCGTGCGCGCGGTGTCCACCACCACCTGCCATTGGGGCCCGTGATCGACCGGCACGGCGAAGTCGAGCGGCTTCGGCGCGGCGTTGAACAGCAGCAGGAAGGAGTCGTCGGCGATCCGCTCCCCGCGCGTGCCGGGCTCCGAGATCGCGTTGCCGTTGAGGAACACGGTCAGCGCGGAGGCCCGCGCCGAGTCCCAGTCCTGCTGGGTCATCTCCCGGCCCTCGGGGGTGAACCAGGCGATGTCGGACAGCTCGTCGTGCGTGCCCTCCACCGGCCGTCCGTGGAAGAAGCGGCGTCGCCGGAAGACCGGGTGGTCCCTGCGCAGCCCCGCCATCGCCCGGACGAAGTCCAGCAGTTCGGCGTCCTGTTCGCCGGGCTCCGGCCAGCGCACCCAGGACAGCTCGTTGTCCTGGCAGTAGGCGTTGTTGTTGCCGCGCTGGGTGCGCGCGAACTCGTCGCCGTGGCTGATCATGGGCACGCCCTGGGACAGCATCAGCGTCGCGACGAAGTTCCGCGTCTGCCGCGCCCGCAGTTCGAGCACCCGGGGGTCGTCGCTGTCGCCCTCGGTGCCGCAGTTCCAGGACCGGTTGTGGCTCTCGCCGTCCCGGTTGTCCTCGCCGTTGGCCTCGTTGTGCTTGTCGTTGTACGACACCAGGTCCTGCAGGGTGAAACCGTCGTGGCAGGTGACGAAGTTGATCGAGGCCAGCGGGCGGCGGCCGTCGTCCTGGTAGAGGTCGGAGGAGCCGGTCAGCCGGGAGGCGAACTCGGCGAGGGCCCGCGGTTCGCCGCGCCACAGGTCCCGCACGGTGTCGCGGTACTTGCCGTTCCACTCGGTCCACAGCGGCGGGAAGTTCCCCACCTGGTAGCCGCCCTCGCCGACGTCCCAGGGCTCGGCGATCAGCTTCACCTGGGAGACCACCGGGTCCTGCTGCACCAGGTCGAAGAACGACGACAGCCGGTCCACCTCGTGGAACTGCCGTGCCAGGGTGGCCGCCAGGTCGAAGCGGAAGCCGTCGACGTGCATCTCGGTGACCCAGTAGCGCAGCGAGTCCATGATCAGCTGGAGCACGTGCGGGGACCGCATGAGCAGGGAGTTCCCGGTGCCCGTGGTGTCCATGTAGTAGCGCGGGTCGTCGGTGAGCCGGTAGTAGCGCGGGTTGTCGATGCCCTTGAACGACAGTGTGGGGCCCAGGTGGTTGCCCTCGGCGGTGTGGTTGTAGACCACGTCGAGGATGACCTCGATCCCGGCCTCGTGCAGCGCCCGGACCGCCGACTTGAACTCCAGGACCTGCTGGCCGCGGTCGCCCCAGGAGGCGTAGGCGTTGTGCGGGGCGAAGAAGCCGATCGTGTTGTAGCCCCAGTAGTTGTTGAGGCCCAGGTCGACCAGGCGGTGATCGTTCACGAACTGGTGTACGGGCATCAGTTCGAGGGCGGTGACGCCGAGTTCGGTCAGATGATCGATGACCGCCGGGTGGGCCAGGCCCGCGTAGGTACCGCGCAACTCCTCGGGCAGTCCCGGGTGGCGCATGGTGAGGCCCTTGACGTGGGCCTCGTAGATCACCGTCTCGTGGTAGCCGCGGCGCGGCAGCCGGTCGTCGCCCCAGTCGAAGTACGGGTTGACCACGACGGACGTCATGGTGTGCGGCGCCGAGTCCAGGTCGTTGCGCCGGCCGGGGTCGTCGAAGTGGTAGCCGTACACCTCCTCCCCCCACCGGATCGAGCCGCTGATCGCACGCGCGTACGGGTCGAGCAGCAGCTTCGCCGAGTTGCAGAGCAGTCCGCGCTCCGGGACGTAGGGACCGTGCACCCGGAACCCGTACCGCTGTCCCGGCATGACGCCGGGCACGTACGCGTGCCGGACGAACGCGTCGCTCTCCCGCAGTTCCACCGCCGTCTCCGAGCCGTCGTCGTGCAGCAGACACAGCTCTACTCGGTCCGCGGCCTCCGTGAAGACCGCGAAGTTGGTGCCGGCGCCGTCGTACGTGGCGCCGAGTGGGTACGCCTCTCCAGGCCAGACCTGCATGGACAAGACTCTTTCAGGTGTGCGGCGCCGCGGGTGGCGCCTTGGCTCCGAGTCTCCAGGAAAGTCGGGGAAGCACCTATGACGCACGTCCGTGTGCCGAACCGCTGGGGTGAACGGTGCCCGTGGGGCGAGGAGGGCCCCTGTCAACAGCGCGGACAGCGCGGACAGCGCGGACAGAGTGGACAGGGCGGGCGGGGTGGCCCGAGTGGGCCATGGGGCCGGGGCGTGCCCGCGGGTCAACGGGCGGGCCGGCACTCACCCGGTGAGGTGGCGGACACGGGGTTCCACCGCGCCGCCCGGGACGCGGGCGGCGGCCGGTGCCGGTCACCGGCTATGAATCAGCTCACTCGTCAGGCCCCGGCCCGCCGGAACGGGCAAACGGCGTGCGGAAGTTGAGAAAGGAGCTGTGCATCCGGCTGCGTCGCGCGCCGCTCCCGGAGTACCCTTCCTTGATCGTTGGGACGGGGAGTGCCCGGGGGAGCGGAAGGCGGTGCACGGGTGGGCTCGGGAGGCCTGGAGCTGCCCCCTGGTGACGAGGGTCACGAGGGGAACTCCGCAGACGTCCCGTCCGGTGCGGTGTCCCTGGCGAGGCCGATGGACGCGGGTGCCATCGGGCCGGAGCTGGACTGGGACGCGGGCGCCTGGCGCGAAGTGCGCACGCGCGCCCAGCGGGCCGGCCGCGCCTACATCTGGCTGAACCTCGTCGAACAGCGGCTGCGCGCCGTCGTGGCCGCCGTGCTGCGCCCCGTCTACGAGCCCGTCCACGGCGACGACTGGGTGGTGGCCGCCGCCGGACCGGCCGGCCAGGAGTGGGTGCAGCGGGCCGTCGCGGTACGCGAAGTCAGCCGTCGCAAGGGCTACTTGCTCGACCCGGCCGACGACAACGTGATCAGCTTCCTCACCCTGCCGCAACTGCGTGAGCTGGTGGTGCAGCACTGGCCGTGCTTCGCGCCCTACATAGACGAGCGCCGGGACGTCGAACTCGCCCTGGACGAGCTGGAGGTGGCCCGCAACGTCGTCTCCCGCAACCGGGCCCTGTCCGAGACGGTGCTCAGCCAGGCCGAGCGGGCCTCCGCACGGCTGCTCGACATCCTCGGCACCGGTGGCGACGTGCCCTCCGCCCGGCGGCTGCCGGTCGACGCGGTCGAGGACCTCGTCGGCGACCGGTACGCCGACGTGGTCGCGGTGCACCCCGACCGGGTGCGGCTGCTGCGCCAGTTCCCGGCCGAGGACATCTTCGGCGGCGCCCGCCGCCTGGACGTCATCGGCATCGGCCTGAACCTGCTCGTGCAGAACTTCTCCGGCCGCCGCATGGTGCGGCTCGCCGAGTCCGGCTGCCGGGTGCGGCTGCTGTTCCTGAACCCGGCGTCCAGCGCGGTGAAGCGGCGTGAGCGCGAACTCGGGCTCAAGCGCGGCGAGCTGAGCCGCTCGGTGGAGATGAACATCCTCCACATGCGCCGGGTGCGCGGCCGGCTGCGCGACCCGGGCGCCTTCGAGATCCAGGTCTACGACGAGACCCCCCGCGTCACCGCCTACCTGGTCGACGGCGACGGCTCGGACGGCATCGCGGTCGTGCAGTCCTATCTGCGGCGCAGCCGGGGCATGGAGGCCCCCGTCTTCGTCCTGCGGAACGGGAACAAGGTGGTCAAACCCGGCGAGATCGACGAGGGAGGGCTCTTCTCCACCTATCGCGAGGAGTTCGAGCTGATGTGGGCGGATTCGCGCCCGGTGTCCTGAAACGCCCTCAGTCCCCGGGCGGAAAGCGGAACGTGGTCCTCGGATTGTCAGTGGCGCGTGCGATCGTGGAGGCCACTGGGGGAACGCACCACCGAGAAGGGGGGCCGCCATGGGCTGGCACCGGGAGCTGCTGATCGGCTTCGACCTGGAGACGACCGGGACGGATCCGCGCGAGGCGCGCATCGTCACCGGGGCCGTGATCGAGGTCAGGGGAGGGGAGCCGGGGGGACGCCGGGAGTGGCTGGCGGATCCCGGCGTGGAGATCCCGGCGGAGGCGGTGGCGGTGCACGGGATCAGCAACGAACGCGCGGCCGCCGAGGGCGAGCCGGCCGACCGGGTCGCGGACGCCATCGCGGACGCCCTGACCGGCTACTGGAAGACGGGCGTGCCGGTCGTGGCGTACAACGCGACCTTCGACCTGACCCTGCTCTCCGCCGAACTGCACCGGTACGGACTGCCGTCCCTGAGCGACCGCCTGGGCGGAGCGGAGCCGGGCCCGGTCGTCGACCCGTACACCATCGACCGCTGGGCCGACCGCTACCGCAGGGGCAAGCGCACCCTGGAGGCGGTCTGTGCGGAGTACGGCGTCGTCCTGGACGCCGCCCACGACGCCTCTGCCGACGCCCTCGCGGCGGCCCGGCTGGCCGCCGCGATAGCCGGCCGCCACTCCAAGGTCGCGGCTCTCGGCCCGGCGGAGCTGCACCGCCGCCAGATCGAGTGGCACGCCGCCTGGGCGGCGGACTTCCAGGACTTCCTGCGCCGCAAGGGCGACCCGCACGCGGTGGTCGACGGCGCGTGGCCGCTGCGGCAGCCGGCGGGTGAGACGGTCTGAGCTCGGGGCGCCGGGGGCGCGGTCCGAGCAGCGGGCTTCGCCGTTCCGGTCACGCTCGTCGTGCCCGCGGACCGGCTGCCGCTCGTCGCGGCGGGCCTGCCGGTCCGGTCACGGTCGCCGGGGGGGCGCGGTCCGGGCGGCCGGCTTGCCGGTTCGGCCATGCTCGACAGCCCCGCGGGTCGGCTCCGGTTCGTCCCGGTCGGCTTACCTGGACGGTCGCGGTCGGCGGGCCCGCGGACCGGCTGTCGCTCGGCCCGCGCCGGCGGCTGCTGACGGTCCAGCGACCGGTCCTGGGGCGGAAGGGGCCGGGGCGGAAGGTCAGAACGGGTACCAGCGCACGGTGGTGTCCCCGTCCCGCAGGGACGCCACCCGGCGTTCGAACTCGGTCAGCGCCTTGGGGTTGCTGGGGGCGTGCTGGGCGACCCAGGCGCAGCTGGCCGTCTCGCGGGCGCCGCGCAGCACCGGGCAGCCCTCCCACTCGCGTACGTCCCAGCCGTACGTCCCGGTGAAGGCGTCGTACGCCTCGGCGGGCAGGCCGTAGCGGTCCCGGGACAGGGCCATGACCACCAGGTCGTGCTCGCGCAGGTCGGAGGAGAAGGTCTCCAGGTCGACCAGGACCGGCCCGTCCGGACCGACGTGGACATTGCGCGGCAGCGCGTCGCCGTGGATCGGGCCCGGCGGCAGCTGCGGGGTGAGCGCGGCGGCGGCCGCCGCGAAGCCGTCGCGGCGCTCGCGCAGATACGCCGCGTCGGCCGGGTCGATCGTGTCGCCCGCGAGCCGCAGCCAGCGTTCCACGCCGCCGAGCAGCTCGCGGCGCGGCAGCTCGAAGCCGGGGGCGGGCAGGGCGTGGACCAGGCGCAGCAGTTCGGCCAGGTCCCGCGGCTCGGCGGGCCGCACCGGATCGGGCAGCCGGTGCCACACGGTCACCGGATGCCCCTCGGCGAGGATCGCCTCCGCGGCGGCGGCCCGCACCGCCGGGACACCGGCCTCGGCCAACCACAGCGCGATCCGCAGCTCGCGCCGCGCCCGCTCCCACAGTTCGGCGTCCCGGCCCACCTTGACGACGAGGTCCCCGGCCGCGAACACCGCGTTCTCGCCCAGGGCGAGCAGCCGCGCGTCGCGTGCCGGACCGGGCAACACCCCCGTCCCGGCCAGTACCTCCCGAGCCCGCGCCTCGTCCATCGTCCGCCTCCGTGTCCTCGTCCGGGCCACGGCATCCGCGCCGAAGCCCCGCCCTTTCGCCGGGTCAGTGTCGCATCCGCACAGGTCGGGGCCGGTGTCCGGTGTCCCGGCCGGGGCGGTCCGTCCGCAGGCACCGAAAACGCTTTGCACGAGACGTATCGTCTCGCCTAGGGTCCGGGCATGCCCACTCGCACCCACATCGCCATGTTCTCCATCGCCGCCCACGGACACGTGAACCCCAGCCTCGAAGTGATCCGGGAACTCGTCGCGCGCGGACACCGGGTGACGTACGCCATCCCGCCCGTCTTCGCGGACAAGGTCGCCGAGACCGGCGCGGAGGTGAAGCCCTGGCACTCCACGCTGCCCTCGCCCGACGACGACCCCTCCGCTTGGGGAAGCACGCTGCTCGACAACGTCGAGCCGTTCCTGAACGACGCGATCCAGGCCCTGCCCCAGCTGATCGAGGCCTACCGGGACGACGAGCCGGACCTCGTCCTGCACGACATCACCTCCTACCCGGCCCGCGTCCTCGCCCACCGCTGGGGCGTGCCCGCGATCTCCCTCTCGCCGAACCTCGTGGCCTGGGAGGGATACGAGGAGGAGGTCGCCGAACCGATGTGGGCCGAGCCCCGGAAGACGGAGCGGGGCCGGGCCTACTACGCCCGCTTCGAGGCGTGGCTCGCGGAGAACGGGATCACTCTGCACCCGGACCCGTTCGCCGGCCGCCCCGACCGCTCGATCGTCCTGATCCCCCGCGCGCTGCAACCGCACGCCGACCGCGTCGACGAGAAGGTCCACAGCTTCGTCGGCGCCTGCCAGGGCGACCGCTCGGCGCAGGGCGACTGGGAGCGGCCCGCCGGGGCCGAGAAGGTGGTGCTCGTCTCGCTCGGCTCCGCCTTCACCAAACAGCCCGACTTCTACCGGGAGTGCGTCAGGGCCTTCGGCGAGCTGCCGGGCTGGCACACGGTGCTCCAGGTCGGCAGGCACGTGCGCCCGGACGAACTCGGTCACGTCCCCGCGAACGTCGAAGTGCGCTCCT
Source organism: Streptomyces sp. NPDC004721 (assembly GCF_053601495.1). Taxonomy (NCBI): domain Bacteria; kingdom Bacillati; phylum Actinomycetota; class Actinomycetes; order Kitasatosporales; family Streptomycetaceae; genus Streptomyces; species Streptomyces sp. NPDC004721. The sequence goes on along the minus strand of NZ_JBSGBZ010000035.1, from coordinate 16,242 downwards.
GGGTGCCGCAGTTGGCGGTCCTGCGCAAGGCGGACCTGTTCGTCACGCACGCCGGGGCCGGGGGCAGCCAGGAGGGCATGGCCACCGGGACGCCGATGATCGCCGTACCGCAGGCCGTCGACCAGTTCGGCAACGCGGACATGCTCCAGGGCCTCGGCGTGGCCCGCCACCTCCCCATGGAGGAGGCGACCGCCGAGACCCTGCGTGCCACCGCCCTCGCCCTCGTCGACGACCCCGAGGTGGCCCGGCGGCTGAAGGACGTCCAGGCCGCCATGGCCCAGGAAGGCGGCACCCGGCGGGCGGCCGACCTCATCGAGGCCGAACTGCCCGCCGGGCGAAGGTGACGAGCGCCGCCCGCGGAGGGCTCACACGCCCAGTGGCTCGCCCTTGCTCGGGGCGGGCGGGGCGGGCGTGCCCGCGACCGCCTCCGGGGTCTCGTCGTGGGTGAGGTCCGGCAGGCGGTGCAGCCACTTGGGCAGGTACCAGTTGCGTTCGCCCAGCAGGGACATCACCGCGGGCAGCAGCACACCGCGGATGACCGTGGCGTCGATGAGCACCGCGGCCGCCAGGCCCACGCCCATCTGCTTCATCGACTGCATGGACAGCGTCCCGAAGATCGCGAACACGGCGACCATGATGACCGCGGCGCTGGTGACGACACCCGCCGTGGTGACCACACCGTGCTGGATCGCGTCCTTCGTGGCGCGGCCGCGCAGCCGCGCCTCGCGGATCCGGGAGACCACGAAGACGTGGTAGTCCATCGACAGGCCGAACAGGATCACGAACAGGAACAGCGGCAGCCAGGTGACGATCGCGCCGACGCCGTGGGCGCCCACCAGGGACGCGCCCCAGCCGTGCTGGAAGACCGCGACGAGGATGCCGTAGGCGGCGCCCACGGACAGCAGGTTCAGCACGATCGAGGTGATCGCGACGGTCAGCGAACGGAACGACAGCAGCATCAGCAGGAAGGCGAAGACCACGACGAAGACGAAGACCGGCACGACGGAGCCGACGAGCTGGGCGTTGAAGTCGTGCGAGCCGGCGACCTGGCCGGTGATCGGCGCCTGGAGGCCGTCGACCTTGCCCAGCGTGGCGGGCCGCACCTCGTCACGCAGCTTCTCCAGGCTCCTGCCCGCCTTGTCGAGGTCCGAGCCGCCGACCAGCGGGACGGAGACGAGGGCGACGTTCCGGTCCTCGTGCAGCCTGATGTCGACCGGGCCGCGCGAGGCGCCCGAGGCGATGGCCCGCTCCTTGAACGCGGTCAACGCCTGCCGTACTTCGGGGGCGTTGACGTCCTCGGCCTTCACGACCACCTGGGCCGGCTGGGAACCGCCGGGGAAGGCCTCGTTCAGCCGCTGGTAGGTCTGCACGATGGGCAGCGAGTCGCCGAACTCCTGGTCCAGCGTGAGCTGCGAGGTCTTCATGCCCAGTGCCGGAGCCGCGACGGCGAGCAGCGCGCCCACGGCCACCACGGCCGACACCACGGGCCGGGCCAGCACACGCCGCAGCACGCCCGTCCAGAACCTGCTCTCCCCGTTGCCGCTCCGGCTCCGCCGCAGGAACGGCACGCGCCCCTTCTCGACCCGCTCGCCCAGCAGCGACAGCAGCGCCGGCAGCACGGTCACCGAGCCCACCATGGCGACGGCCACCACCATCAGCGAGGCCAGGCCCATCGCCTCGAACTCGGCGACCCCGGTGAACAGCATGCCCGCCATCGCCACGCACACCGTGACGCCGGAGACGATGATCGCGCGCCCGCTGGTCGCGGCGGCGATGCGCAGCGCGGTCCCCGGGTCCCGCCCGGCCTCCCGCTCCTCGCGCTCGCGGCGCAGGTAGAACAGGCAGTAGTCGACGCCGACCGCCATGCCGACCAGCAGCATCACGGAGTTGGCGGTGTCGCTCATCGGCTGCAGGTGGCTGACGATGCCCATCAGGCCCATCGTCGCCATGATCGCGGTGATCGCCAGCGCCACCGGCAGCAGCGCGGCCACCAGCGCGCCGAAGGCGATCAGCAGAATGCCGAGGGCCACGGGCACGGCGGAGAACTCGGCCTGCTGGAAGTCGTCCCCGAAGGCGTCGGAGTACTGCTTCTGCATGCTGGCGCCGCCGATCTCCTCGATCCGCAGCGAGGAGTGGTCCTTCTGGACGTTCGCCACGGCCTGGAGCACGGGCTCCACCCGCTCGCCCGCGGTGTCCGCCTCGCCGCGCAGCGCGAACTGCACCAGCGCGCTGCGGCCGTCCCCGGAGATGGTCTTCGTGTCGTACGGCGAGGTCACGTCCGTGACCAGGCCGGTTCCCTCGACGGCCGTGATCACGTCGCCGACGGCCGCCCGGAAGCCGGCGTCCGTGGCCTTGCCGGATCCGTCCTTCGCCTGGATCAGGACGGTCTCGCTCGCCGGCTCCTTGATCCCCGCGTCCTCGATGATCTTCGCTGCGGTGTGCGTCTCGCCCTTGAGCTGGTCGCTCTCCTTGACGTCCAGCCGGCCGGCCGCCGTACCGAGCCCCATCGCCAGGACGACGAACAGCACCCAGACACCGACGGCGGCCCATCGATGCCGGGCGCTCCAGCCGCCGGCCCGCGCGGCGAGGCCCCGCACCCGTGTCTCTCCGTTCACCATGACGGGCTTGCCCCTTCTTGAAAGGCCCTGCGGACCTCGTGCGCGGCGACGGCCCCCTGCCGTCACCTTCCGCATCGAAGGTAGGGGCGGGGGGATGCCCCGCTCGTCGTGCTGACCGGTGAAGTGCCCCCGCCGGGGCTCCTCCTGCCGGACCCCGTTTCCTCCGCACTGGGGAGTACGCCGACCCCTTACACCTATCCCGGCTTCTCGGGGGCGCGGATCAGGGTGTCCGTTCCGCCGGTCGCTCTATCGTGGGCGGATGACGACGTATGCCGCGCTGCTGCGCGGAATCAACGTGGGCGGCAAGAAGGTCCCGATGGCCGATCTGCGTACCCTGGTGGCGGAGCTCGGCCACACCCGCGTGCGCACCCATCTCCAGAGCGGCCAGGCCGTCTTCGCCGCCGGTCACGGCGACGAGGAGTCGCTGGCCGCGGAGCTCACGGCGGCGCTGGAGAAGCGGTTCGGCTTCCCGGTGGACGTGATCGTGCGCGACCACGCCTATCTGCGGGCGGTCGCCGAGGCCTGCCCGTTCCCGGCCGCCGAGCTGGAGGGCAGGCAGCTGCACGTGACCTACTTCTCCGCGCCCGTCGAAGCGGGGCGCTACGCGGAGATCGACCGGGACGCCTACCTGCCCGAGGAGTTCCGTCTCGGCGACCGGGCCCTGTACCTGTACGCGCCGGACGGGCTCGGCCGCTCCAAGCTCGCCGAGCACCTGTCCAGGAAGCGGCTGAACAAGGACCTGATCGCCACCAGCCGGAACTGGAACACGGTGCTCAAACTCGTCGAACTGACCGCCCCGGACGCCTGACCCGGGCGGACGCGGTCGACGCGATCCGGGCGGGCGCGCTCACCCGAGAGCGGACAGCCGGGACAGCTCGTCGGCGCGGAGGGACACATCGGCCGCGTCCAGGTTCTCCTCCAGGTGCGCGAGCGTGCCCGTGCCCGGTGTCGGGCAGAGCACGGGGGAGCGGTGCAGCAGCCACGCCAGGGCCACCTGCCCCGGTGTGGCGCCGTGCGCGGCGGCGACCCGGGCGCACTCCGGGTGCCCGGTCAACGTGCCGTTGCCCAGCGGGAACCACGGCAGGAACGCGATCCCGTGCTCCTCGCACAGCTCCAGCAGCGGCTCGGACGCGCGGTCGAGGAGGTTGTAGCGGTTCTGGACGGAGGAGATGGCGGTCGACTCCAGTGCCGCGGCGAGCTCTTCGGCGGAGACGGAGTCCAGGCCGATGTGGCGGATCTTGCCCTCCTTGCGCAACTCCTCGAGCGCGCCGAGCTGTTCGGCCATCGGCACGGCGGGGTCGAGCCGGTGCAGCTGGTACAGGTCGATCCGCTCCAGCCGCAGCCGGCGCAGGCTCGCCTCGCACATCGCCCGCAGCGCTTCCGGCCGGCCGTCGATGTGCCAGGCGCTGTCGCTGGTGCGGACCACCCCGCCCTTGGTGGCGATCACCAGGTCCTCGGGGTAGGGGTGCAGGGCCTCGGCCACCAGTTCCTCGGCGACGCACGGCCCGTAGTTGTCCGCGGTGTCGATCAGGGTCACCCCGCGCTCGACCGCCCGCCGCAGCACGGCCACCGCGTCCCGGGCGTCGCCGCGCGGGCCCCAGTAGCCGGGGCCGGTGAGCTGCGCGGTGCCGTAGCCGAGGCGCCGTACGGGCAGGTCGCCGCCGAGCGTGAACAACTCCGGGGTCACACGGTCTCCTTGATCGTCCGGTAAGGGAAGCACACGGATGGCTGTGGGAGGCTCGTCCCATGCGCTACATCATCATCGGGGCAGGGGCGGTCGGCGGTGCCATCGGGGGGCGGCTGGCGCAGAGCGGGCGCGAGGTCGTGCAGGTCGCGCGCGGAGCGCACCTCGCGGCGCTGCGGGAGGGCGGGTTGCGGGCGGAGTAGGGGCCGGGCGGACCTGGCAGACCAGGTGGGCCAGGTGGGCCAGGTGGGCCAGGTGGACCGGGCGGACCGGGCAGACTAGGCGGGCCAGGCGGACCCGGCGGGCCAGACGGACCCGGCGAGCCAGGCGGACCCGGCAGGCTAGGTGGGCCAGGCGGACCGGGCAGACTAGGCGGGCCAGACGGACCCGGCGGGCCAGGTGGGCCCGACAGGGCAGGTGGCCCATGAAAAGACCTTCTGATTGGACCGCGACCCTGTGCCAATCGCGCACTAGCGTCGACGCCATGACCCCTGACTCGCCGACCCGCGTCGACTTCTTCTTCGACCCCGCCTGCCCCTTCGCCTGGATCACCTCCCGCTGGCTGCTGGAGGTGGAACGCGAGCGTCCGCTCGACCTCGGGTTCCGCGTCATGAGCCTGTACCTGCACAACACCGGCAACGAACTGCCCGACTGGTACCGGGATCTGGTCGACAAGTCGATCGGCCCGGTGCGCGTCGCGGTCGCCGCCGCCGAGCGGCACGGCGAGAAGGTGCTGCGGGACCTGTACACCGCGTTCGGCGTCCGCATTCACGAACGCGGGGAGGAGGACTTCGACGCGGTGGTCGCCGGGTCCCTGTCCGAACTCGGACTCGACCAGGACCTGGCGGCGGCCGCGCACGACCCGTCCTACGACGAGGCGGTACGGCGCAGTCACGAGGCCGGCGCCGAGCCGGACACCGGCGTGTATGTGGGTACGCCCACCCTTCATGTCGACGGAACGGTGTGGTTCGGCCCGGTGCTGCGGGCCATCCCGCGCGGGGCCGAGGCGGCCGAGCTGTTCGACGCCTTCCGGGTCCTGGCGGCCCGGCCGGACTTCTTCGAGCTCAAGCGCACCCGCACCGGATCACTCCGCTTCGACTGAGTGCCGGCCGACCGGGCCGCGCACCCCTCGGCGCACGGCTTGGACCGGATGATCCACATTCGGAGCCCCGCCCGCCGCACGGCAGTGACACTTGCGTGCCGCCGCGCGCTGAACTGAACGACACCACCGCTCGCCGATCATCGGCGGCCGGTGGTCGGACCGTCCGCGGACCGGCACCACGGGGGAGTGCCGGGCCGCGGCCGGAGCAGGCGCCCGTCCGTCAGGCTCCCAGGGCCGCGGACAGCGGCAGCCGGGCGGCGTCGTAGCGCTCCAACAGGACCCGGGCCACCTCCGGCGCCGGGCCGAGCACCCCGGCCAGCACGTCGGCCCCGGCCTCGGCCGCGCCCCGAGCGATGCGGTCCGGCAGGAAACCCGGTGCCAGCACGTACGGCGCGACCGCGACCTTGGCGCAGCCCAGCTCCCGCAGTTCCCGCACCGCGTCCTCGGTGCGGGGCGTGGATGCGGAGGCGAACGCAGGCCGCACGGCGCACCAGCCGGTGTGCCGCCACTCCCGCGCGATTTCTGCGATCACTGCGATCGCCTCCGGGTCGGAGGACCCCGCCGAGGCCAGTACGACCCCGGTCGAGGACTTGTCGGCGGGGTCGAGACCCGCCTCGTACAGACGGCGTTCCAGGGCGTCCGTCAGCAGGGGTGAGGGGCCGAGGACCTCCGCCTGCCGGATCCGCAGCCGCGACGGTGCCCGGCGCAGCACCGAGGGGATGTCCGCCTTGGCGTGGAAGGCGCGGGTCAGCAGCAGCGGCAGCGCCACGACGTCCCGCACCCCGTCGGCCGCCAGGGACTCCAGCACGCCCGGCACGGACGGGACGTTGAAGTCCAGGAAGCCCGTCTCCACCCGCAGCCCGGGGCGCAGCGCCCGGACCCGGCGGACCAGCGCGTGCACGGTCGCGGCATGGCGCGGATCGCGGCTGCCGTGGGCGACGACGAGGAGAACCGGCTGGGAGATCACGGGCGTTCAGCTCTTCACGAGAAGACCGCGGCTGCGCAGCACCCACCGCTCCAGCGGACTGAAGATCAGCAGGTCGATGGCGATGCCGACGAACAGGATCAGGATGATGGCCTCGAACACCATGGCCATGGAGCTGGCGTTGCGGCCGTTCTCCAGCAGCGCGCCCAGGCCGATGCCCAGGTCCGGCGAGGAGGCGATGATCTCCGCCGCCATCAGCGAGCGCCAGGAGAACGCCCAGCCCTGCTTCAGACCGGCCAGATAGCCCGGCAGCGCGGCCGGCAGGACGATGTGCCAGGCGCCCCGGACACCCGTCGCGCCCATCGTGCGGCCCGCCCGCAGGAACAGCGGCGGCACCTGGTCGATGCCGGACACCAGCCCGTTGGCGATGGACGGGACCGCGCCGAGCAGGATCACCGCGTACATCATCGAGTTGTCCAGGCCCAGCCAGATCACCGCCGGCGGCACCCACGCCACCGAGGGCAGCGACTGGAGACCGGACAGGATCGGGCCGATGGCCGCGCGCACGAACTTCACCCGGGCCACCAGCAGCCCCAGCGGGGTGCCGATCGCCAGCGCGAACAGGAAGCCCAGCAGCCCGCGCGAGACGGACGTCCAGATGAAGCCGAGCAGCTTGCCCTGCAACCAGGCGTCCTTGAACTCGCCGCCCACGTCGGCGGGCGAGGGCAGCCTGCTCGGGTCGTCGACCACCTTGAAGGAGATCAGCGCCTGCCAGACCACCAGGACCACCGCGATCGCCACGACCGGTGGCAGGACCTTGTTGACCAGGGTCTGGCGCAGCGGCGTACGGCCGGCCGTCGTGGCCTCCAGGGCGTCCAGACCGGCCTCCACGTCGGCCAGTTCGGCGCCCCGCGCCGTCTTCGTCTCAGTGCTGGCCATGTCGGCGGATCTCCCCACGCAGGACTTCGGTGATCTCCAGGGACAGTTCCGCCACGGGCGCGTCCTCGATGCGGCGCGGCTGGGGAATGTCCACCGTCCACTCACGGGCCACCCGGCCGGGGCGGGAGGACAGCAGCACCACGCGCTGGGCCAGCCGCACCGCCTCGCGCACGTTGTGCGTGACGAACAGCGCCGACACCCCGGTCTGCTGCCAGATCCGGGTCAGCTCGTCGTGCAGGACGTCCCGCGTGATGGCGTCGAGCGCCGCGAACGGCTCGTCCATCAGCAGCAGGTTGCTCTCCTGGGCCAGCGCGCGGGCCATCGCGACGCGCTGGCGCATCCCGCCGGACAGTTCGTGGACGCGCTTGCCGTACGCGCCCTTCAGCCGGACGAGTTCGAGCAGCTCCTCGGCCCGGCCGCGCCGCTCCGGCTTCGCCACCCCCCGCAGCCGGAGGGCGAGTTCGATGTTCTTGCCCGCGGTCAACCAGGGGAAGAGGGCGTGCTCCTGGAACATCAGGGCGGGGCGGCCGTCCGTCGTGATGGACCCGGCGGTCGGCTGGTCGAGCCCCGCCACCAGGTTCAGCAGCGTGGACTTGCCGCAGCCCGAGGCCCCCAGGAGGGTGACGAACTCGCCCGGCGCGACATCGAGGCTGATGCCGTCCAGGACGAGCTGCTGTCCGCCCGGTCCCGCGAAGGACTTCGAGACGTTCTCGAGGCGGGCCGCGTGCTCTACGGTCTCGGCGGCCCTGGCGAGGGTCGTGGCCATGGTCGTCACCTCCTGGGAACTCTTCGGCTACGGGAGCTACGGGACTACTGGGCGCCGAGACCGGCGTCGCTGACGGTCGGCTCGCCCGCGGCCTTCAGGACCTTGTTCAGCGGGGCGAGGTCGTAGATGCCGGCCAGTTTCGGGCTCTGCAGCAGGCCCGCCTTGACCGCGTGCTGCGCCTCGGCGTCGAGGGTCGAGGCCAGCGGGTCGTCGGTGATCTGGATGGACTTCCACGCCGGGTCCAGGACGTTCTCCGGCAGTTCCTTGCCGGAGTCGCCCCCCAGTTGCCTGTTCGCCGCGGCCTTCGCCTCGTCCGGGTTGGCGTTGATCCACTTGTTGGTGTCCACAGAGGCCTTCAGTACCGCCTCGACGGCCTTCGGGTGCTCCTTGAGGAACTTCTGCGACACGATGATGTTCGTGATCACGAACTTCTTGTCGGGCCACAGCGACGCCTCGTCCAGCAGCACCTTGGCACCCTCGGCGACCAGCTTGGACGCGGTCGGCTCCGGCACCCAGGCGCCGTCGATGGAGCCGGACTTGTAGGCGTCCGGGGTGATCTTGTTATCGGTGCGGACCACGGAGACGTCGCCCTTGCCGCTCTGCGCGTCGACCTTCCAGCCCTGCTCGGCGATCCAGTTGAGGAACGCGACGTCCTGCGTGTTGCCGAGCTGCGGGGTCGCGATCTTCTTGCCCTTGACGTCCTTCAGGGACTTGATCTTCTTCGGATCGACCACGAGCTTGACCCCGCCGGAGGCCGAACCGCCGATGATGCGCAGGCTCTTGCCGCCCGACTTGGTGTAGCCGTTGATCGCCGGGGACGGGCCGATCCAGCCGATGTCGATGGAGCCGGAGTTGAGGGCCTCGATCTCGGACGGCCCGGCGTTGAAGACCGACGGCTTGACGACCGTGGCGCCCAGCTCCTTCTGGAAGAAGCCCTTGTTCACGCCGACCAGCGCGGTCGCGTGCGTCAGATTGCCGAAGTAGCCGATCCTGACCGAGTCGAGACCGTCGGTCTTCTCGGCCCCGGCGGCCACCTTCTGCTGGGCGCCGTCGTCGGCGGCCTGGGAGCCGTAGCCGCAGGCGGCGAGCGTGAGCAGGGGCAGGGCGGCGACCACGGCGAGGCCGCGGCGGAGTACGGGCGTGCGGGTGCCCCCGGTCGGGCGGTCGCGGAACGGGGGAAGGTTGGCTGGCACGGGAGGCTGTCCTCTCGCAGGCCCGGCGGTCACGCCCGTCAGGTCGTGGCCGGGAGGTCGGCAGGTCTTCTTCTACGCGGGGGGTGGGGGGTGAGGGCGCGCGTGCGGTGCGCGTACGTCAGCGCGCACATCGGGCCACTCCGCCCTGTCCGCTGCCGAGGGCGCCGCTGCCGACCCGGCCGCCCTCCTTGGCGAACGTCGAGTAGAAGTCGGGGGAGTTCATGGTCAGAAGTCCCAGCCGTCCTCGTCCGCCGCGTCCTTGACCGGTATCGGCGAGGCGAACGACTCGCCGACCATGCCGGCGGTGAGCGTGGTGCCGTCGGAGGGGTCGATCAGGATGAACGATCCGGTGCGCCGCGAGTCGGCGTAGGAGTCGACCGGCAGCGGCTCGGCGGTGCGGATCTTCACCCGGCCGATGTCGTTGGCGACGAGCTGCCCGGGGTGCGGGTGCAGGGACAGGTCGTCCAGGGTGAGCCGGGACGGGATGTCCTTGACGATCGCCTTGACCGTGCGGGTGCCGTGCTTGAGCAGCACCCGGTGGCCGACGGTCAGCGGCTGGTCGGCGACGTGGCAGACGGTCGCCTCCACGTCCTGGGTGGTGGCGGGCGCGTCCTTGCTCGGCACGATCAGATCGCCGCGCGAGACGTCGATGTCGTCCCGGAGCAGGACCGTCACCGACTGCGCCGTCCAGGCCACGTCGACCGGCTCGCCGAGCAGGTCGAGGCCGGAGATCCGGCTGGTGCGGCCGGACGGCAGCACCGTGACCTCGTCGCCGACCCGGAAGCTGCCGGCGGCGATCTGGCCGGCGTAGCCGCGGTAGTCGGGGTGCTCGGCGGTCTGCGGCCGGATCACGTACTGCACGGGCAGCCGTGCGTGGCAGTGCGCCAGGTCGTGGCTGACCGGGACCGTCTCCAGGTGCTCCAGGACGGTCGGGCCGCCGTACCAGTCCATGGTCGAGGAAGCCTCCACCACGTTGTCGCCGACCAGCGCCGAGATCGGGATCGCGGTGACCTCGGGGACGCCCAGTTCGGTGGCGTACGCCGTGAACTCCTCGGCGATCGCGGCGAACACGGACTCGCGGTAGTCGACCAGGTCCATCTTGTTCACGGCCAGGACCACGTGCGGCACGCGCAGCAGCGCGGCGATCGCCGCGTGCCGGCGGGTCTGCTCCACCACGCCGTTGCGGGCGTCCACCAGGATCACCGTCAGCTCGGCGGTGGACGCGCCGGTGACCATGTTCCGCGTGTACTGCACATGGCCCGGCGTGTCGGCGAGGATGAACCGGCGGCGCGGGGTGGCGAAGTAGCGGTAGGCCACGTCGATGGTGATGCCCTGCTCGCGCTCGGCGCGCAGCCCGTCCGTCAGCAGCGCGAGGTCCGGGGCCTGCTGGCCGCGGCTCGCGGAGGCGCGCTCCACGGCCTCCAGCTGGTCGGCGAGGACCGACTTGGAGTCGTGCAGCAGCCGGCCCACCAAGGTGGACTTGCCGTCGTCGACGGAGCCGGCGGTGGCGAACCGCAGCAGGGTGGTGGCCGCCAGGTCCGTGGTCGTGGTCGTGGTCATGTCTAGAAGTACCCCTCGCGCTTGCGGTCTTCCATCGCGGCCTCGGACAGCTTGTCGTCGGCCCGGGTGGCGCCGCGCTCGGTGAGGCGCGAGGCGGCGATCTCGGTGATCACCTTCTCGATGGCGTCGGCGTCGGAGTCCACGGCGCCGGTGCACGACATGTCGCCGACGGTGCGGTAGCGCACGAGCCGCTTCTCCACGGCCTCGCCGTCCTTGGGGCCGCCCCAGTCGCCGGCGGTCAGCCACATGCCGTCGCGCCGGAAGACCTCGCGCGTGTGGGCGTAGTAGATCCCGGGCAGCTCGATGCCCTCGCGGGCGATGTACTGCCACACGTCCAGCTCGGTCCAGTTGGACAGCGGGAACACCCGGACGTGCTCGCCGGGCGCGTGCCGGCCGTTGTAGAGGTTCCACAGCTCGGGCCGCTGCCGGCGCGGGTCCCACTGGGAGAACTCGTCCCGCAGCGAGAACACCCGCTCCTTGGCGCGGGCCTTCTCCTCGTCGCGGCGGCCGCCGCCGAAGACCGCGTCGAACCGCTCGGACTGGATCTTCTCGGTCAGCGGGAGGGTCTGGAGCGGGTTGCGGGTGCCGTCCGGGCGCTCCTTGAGGACGCCCCGGTCGATGTAGTCCTGCACGGAGGCGACGTGCAGCCGCAGGCCGTGCCCGGCCACCGTGCGGTCGCGGTAGTCGAGGACCTCGGGGAAGTTGTGCCCGGTGTCCACGTGCAGCAGCGAGAAGGGGACCGCGGCGGGCCTGAACGCCTTCAGCGCCAGGTGCAGCATGACGATGGAGTCCTTGCCGCCGGAGAACAGGATCACCGGGTTCTCGAACTCGCCCGCCACCTCGCGGAAGATGTGCACCGCCTCGGATTCCAGCGCGTCCAGGTGGGAGAGGGCGTACGGACTGCCCGTCCCCTCGTCGCCCGCCTTGGTCTTGGCGACGGTCGTCATGCCAGTCCCCTTTCGCTGAGCAGCGTGTGCACGGAAGCCGCCGACTCCCGGACCGTCTGGTGCTGCGACTCGACGCGCAGGTCCGGCGACAGGGGCTCCTCGTACGGGTCGTCGACGCCCGTCAGCCCCGTCAGTTCGCCCGCGGCCTGCTTGGCGTACAGACCCTTCACATCGCGTACGGAGCACACCTCGACCGGGGTGGCGACGTGCACCTCCAGGTACGCCGTGCCGTTCTTCGCGTGCCAGTCGCGCACCGCGTCGCGGCTGTCGGTGTACGGCGCGATCACCGGGACCAGCGCCTTGACGCCGTTGCGGGCGAGCAGTTCGGCGACGAAGCCGATGCGCCGCACGTTGGTGTGCCGGTCCGCGCGGCTGAAGCCGAGGCCCGCGGAGAGGAACTCGCGGATCTCGTCGCCGTCGAGCACCTCGACACGATGGCCCTCCGCACGCAGCCGCCCGGCCAGTTCGTGCGCGATGGTGGTCTTGCCGGCGCTCGGCAGACCCGTGAGCCAGACGGTGGCTCCGGTCGTCACGTGTGTCTCCCTGTGTCTGGAAGGTGTCTGGAAGCGGTCGTGGAAAGCAGGGTCATGGTCAGCCGTGCAGTCCGCACTCGGTCTTGGCGCTGCCCGCCCAGCGGCCGGCGCGCGCGTCCTCGCCCTCCAGCAGGCGCCGGGTGCAGGGCGCGCAGCCCACGGAGCCGTAGCCGTCCATCAGCAACGGGTTGGTCAGGACGCCGTGTTCGGCGACGTAGGCGTCCACGTCGTCCTGGGTCCAGCGGGCGATCGGGGAGACCTTGACCTTCCGCCGCTTCTCGTCCCAGCCGACGACCGGGGTGTTCGCCCGGGTCGGGGACTCGTCGCGGCGCAGCCCGGTCGCCCACGCCGTGTAGCCCTTCAGGCCCTCCTCCAGCGGCCGCACCTTGCGCAGCTGGCAGCACAGGTCCGGATCGCGGTCGTGCAGCTTCGTACCGTACTCGGCGTCCTGCTCGGCGACCGTCTGCTCCGGGGTGAGGGTGATGACGTGGACGTCCATCACGGCCTCGACCGCGTCGCGGGTGCCGATGGTCTCCGGGAAGTGGTAGCCGGTGTCGAGGAACACCACGTCCACGCCCGGCATCGCACGGGAGGCGAGGTGGGCGACCACCGCGTCCTCCATGGACGAGGTGACGCAGAACCGGCGGCCGAAGGTGTCGGCCGCCCACTGGAGGATCTCCAGCGCGGAGGCGTCCTCCAGGACGCGGCCCGCCTGTCCGGCCAGTGCCTTCAACCCGGCTTCCACGCCTGCTTCCGGAGTCGTGGTCATATCCCCTCGTCCCCTTCGTGGCCGGCTCGCCCGACGCCCCGGGCGAGCAGCCCGAGGAACTTCAGCCGGAAGGCCCGGTTGCATCCCGCGCACTCCCAGGCGCCGTGGCCCTCCTCGCTGGGACGGAGGTCCTCCTCGCCGCAGTACGGGCAGTAGAAGGGGGCGGCCCGCTCGCTCATGACAGCTCCTCCTCGGACGCCCGTGCGGCCCAGGTGGCGAACCGCTCGCCGTCCTCGCGCCGCTCCTGGTAGTGGGTCAGGACCCGCTCGATGTAGTCGGGCAGCTCCCGTGCCGTCACCTTCAGCCCGCGCACCTTGCGGCCGAAGCCGGGCTCCAGGCCGAGCGCGCCGCCCAGGTGCACCTGGTAGCCCTCGACCTGCTCGCCCCGGTCGTCGACGACCAGTTGGCCCTTGAGGCCGATGTCCGCCACCTGGATGCGGGCGCAGGCGTTGGGGCAGCCGTTGAGGTTGATGGTGATCGGCTCGTCGAAGTCCGGCAGCCGGCGCTCGAGTTCGTCGATCAGCGTGGCGCCGCGCGCCTTGGTCTCGACGATGGCGAGCTTGCAGAACTCGATGCCGGTGCAGGCCATGGTGCCGCGCCGGAAGGTGGACGGCCGGGCGGTGAGGTCCAGGGCCTCCAGAGCGGCGACCAGCGAGTCGACCTGGCCCTCCTCGACATCGAGGATGATCATCTTCTGCTCGACGGTGGTACGGACTCGCCCCGAGCCGTGCGCCTCGGCCAGCTCGGCGATCTTCGTGAGGGTGGCGCCGTCGATGCGGCCGACCCGCGGGGCGAAACCGACGTAGTGGCGGCCGTCCTTCTGCCGGTGCACGCCGACGTGGTCGCGCCACTGCTGGACCGCCTCCTCGGGGGCGGGCCCGTCGACGAGCTTGCGCTTCAGGTACTCGTCCTCCAGCACCTGGCGGAACCTCTCCGCACCCCAGTCGGCGACCAGGAACTTCAGCCGGGCCCGGTTGCGCAGCCGCCGGTAGCCGTAGTCACGGAAGATCGACAGGACGCCCTCGTAGACGTCCGGGACCTCCTCCAGCGGCACCCAGGCGCCCAGTCGCACGCCCAGCTTGGGGTTGGTGGACAGGCCGCCGCCGACCCACAGGTCGAAGCCGGGCCCGTGCTCGGGGTGGCGCACGCCCACGAACGCGACGTCGTTGATCTCGTGGACCACGTCGAGCAGCGGGGAGCCGGAGATGGCCGTCTTGAACTTCCGGGGGAGGTTCGAGTACGCCTTGTTGCCCAGGACGCGGCGCTGCATCTCCTCCAGCGCGGGGGTGGCGTCGACGATCTCGTCCTCGGCGATGCCGGCGACGGGGGAGCCGATCATCACGCGCGGGGTGTCGCCGCAGGCGGTGACGGTGGACAGGCCGACGGCCTCCAGGCGGTTCCAGATCTCCGGCACGTCCTCGATCCGGATCCAGTGGTACTGGATGTTCTGCCGGTCGGTGATGTCGGCGGTGCCGCGCGCGAATTCCTGCGAGACCTCGCCGATGACCCGCAGTTGCCGGGTGGTGAGCCGGCCGCCGTCGATGCGCACGCGCATCATGAAGTAGCGGTCGTCCAGCTCCTCCGGTTCCAGGATCGCGGTCTTGCCGCCGTCGATGCCGGGCTTGCGCTGGGTGTAGAGCCCCCACCAGCGCATCCGGCCGCGCAGGTCGTTGGGGTCGATCGAGTCGAAACCGCGCTTGGAGTAGATCGTCTCAATACGTGTCCGCACATTGAGACCGTCGTCGTCCTTCTTGAACTGTTCGTTGCCGTTGAGCGGGGTCAGGTGCCCCACGGCCCACTGCCCCTCGCCGCGGTGACGGCTCACCTTGCGGCGGGGCGCGGTGGGGTTCTGCGGAGAGGCGGCCATGGTCGATACGTCCTTCGGGACAGCGGGAATGCGGCTCTGACCTGTGCGGGCGCAGGGCACATGGGCAGACGGGCAGGCATGCGCGTCTGTGCGCAGGTGGGAAAAGCGGGGGGAAAGCGAAAAACCGAGGAAAACGGAAAAGCAGAAAAACGGGAGATCGGGAAAACTGATGGACCCGGGCCCGTGGCCGTCAGGCCGCAGCGGGTGAGGTCAGCTCGCCGGACAGATGGCGCTGGACATACGGCCGTGGTCGACGTGCCGTCGGCTCACCAAGGCGACTCCAGTTCCAGACATGGTGGAAAGCCTGGCACGGCGATCTGGACAGCGTCCAGCTTCGTCCGGCATGCGGACACCCCTGTCCCGGCATTCAGGACAGGGGTGTCGTTCGGCGCCTCGCCGCGATCGTGCGCGCACCCGCAGGTCAGGCCGTGTAAGCCCCCGGCCAGGGGCCCGGAGTGGCCACCTCCGCCTCCTCCTCGACCTTGGTGTCGAAGAGCTTGAAGCCACGGCGCTGGTAGTTGTCCATCGCGTACTCGCCGTCCTTGCTGCACGTGTGCAGCCACACCCGCTTCGTCGGCGTCCGCCCGGGCCAGCGGTCGGCCAGGTCCCAGGCGCGGGCGGTGCCGCTGGACAGCAGGTGGCCGCCGATCCGCCGGCCGCGGAAGGCCTCGATCAGCCCGAAGTAGACGATCTCCACGACGCCCTCGTCCTGTGCCTCCAGCTCGACGTAACCCGCCGGAGTACCGCGGTCGTACGCCACCCATGTCTCGACACCCGGACGCTCCAGGTACTCCCGCCACCGCGCGTACGTCCAGCCCAGCCGGTCCGTCCAGCGGATGTCGCCGCCGACCGAGGCGTACAGGAACCGGCTGAACTCGGGGGAGGGAACCTCGGAGCGGACGACCCGCACGTCCCCCTCGGGCACGGCGGCCGGCAGGAGGTCGGTGGGGGAGGTCTGCTCCAGGGACCAGGTGGTCACGGCGATGCTCGTCATGCCGGTCAGGGAATCATCCGCGCCGGGCCCGTGTCGATCGGGAGTGCGAGGTCTCACCCGGGACGCGCCCGTCGACCCGGCCCGGTTCCCGCGTAGCGACCCGGCGCGGCTCCCGTTCGACGGCCTAGTGCTGTGACCGGAAAGGTTCACCGGCTCGCGACGCCCGGCACGGCACTCCCCAAGCCTTCGGCCGGGGGTACCCCCACGCCGCGTTGTCGCATCACCCGAGTACATCCAGTACGCGGGCGATGCTCCGCCTTGCGATGCTCCCCCACAGCCTGAAAGGCGTGGGAGGTACCCCCAGCACCGGACGCCGCGAGCTTCCCGGCAAACCTTTCCGGTCAC
>NZ_JBSGBZ010000034.1:0-88721 GCF_053601495.1 Streptomyces sp. NPDC004721 | reverse complement strand
AGCGGCCTGGATCAACAAGCCGGCACCAGACGGTCCACTGATCCCGGCACAACGTTAGAACGATCTATCTGCCTTGATCCCTTTGACAGGTTCCGGGGCGGCCACCGTGCTCCGACAGGCACTGGAACGAGTGGCTCGAGAAGGCACCACGACCACATGGCACGAGCTCGCCCGCCGGACTGGGCTCGACCTCGCTCACCTGCCGGACCCCAAACGTCGAGACCTGCTGGTCGCGGTGGACAAGCCACTGAGCCCCGACCGGCCGCTGCTGTGCGTCCTGATCGTCGCCAGCTCCGGGCGCCCTCTTCCTTACCTGGGCACCGTCCTGCGGTTGCTCGGAGCCGCTGCCCCGCCCTCGGAGACTGCTCTGCGCCGGTGGAGTGAGATCGCGATCAGGAAAGCGCATGAGGCGTATGGCCACAAGCCAGCGCCCGTGCCGACGACTTCCGCAGCATCGCCCACCGAGGCAGTTGCCGACACAAAGGAGGCAACCCGGCACTCCGACTCTGTCGAGGCATCCCGACAGTTGGTGGTCATACGGGCGAGGCTGCGAGAAGCGGCAGCTGTGCTCCTCCGATCAAGCGGCCGTCGCGCCACTCGCCTGGCGCAAGCCATTGCACAAGGCGAGGCGCACGCCCGGCAGTATCGCGACGCCCGTCGTGAAAGCCGCACTCTCCGTTCCTGGCTGAAGGCCAGTGACCCCATCCTGAATGACCTCGACCGTCTGATCGGCCGTCCGATCACGCGCCTGGAGCTGGCCAGCCGACCTGCCGACAGCAGGAATTCGGCACAGCAGCATTCCAAGGCTCATGGCGGAGGACCGAACGACTCCACGGCGGTCGGCCAAGGAGAGCACGATCGGCGGATCGAGACGGCGCGGAGTGTCGCCCGCATCTCGGAGCTCTTCGTGACAGCGAGGATTGCCGGCGATCTGGCAGAGGCAGTAAAGCTTCGGCAAGAGGCGGAGAGGATCAGCGACCACGAGCTCACGGGAGAGGTGCGAGAGCGTCTCCACCGTCTGCGTGCTGACATGCGGGAGTGGATCAGCACCCGTGAATCCGAGCAGGCTCACGACGCGGTGCCCGTCGAAGACTCGACGGAAGCGGCACAGCTCGCCGCTTTTGCCGAGGCACGGGCCGAATTCGAGTGGCTCGTCCAGGAGATCGGCGCCGCCCAGGAAGCCGGAGATCGGGCGGCAGTAGAGACGGCCCGGCGCCTGGCAGGCCCGGTCTACGCACGGCGACTGTCACCGACCGACCGGGAGAAGTACACGCCCTTCATGCGTGAAGTGAAGGCGTGGTGCCATGAGCGGGACCCGAAGAAACAAGTGGACCCGCCTCTTCGGAAGATCCGCCAGCTACTCGCCGAGCTGGGCCGCACCCGTGAGACCCGATCCGCGGATGAACTCGCCGACACACTCGACGAGATCGTGAGGCTCCGCCGCCAACTGGCCCAACCGCTACCCCCTGCGGAGGACAGGGAAGTGAAACGCTGGCGACGCCGGTTGAAAGACCACAGGCCCGTCGAGCGCGAGCGTTCCGCGCCGGCGGAAACAACCGCGCCGCGGAACGCGTCCCCCCAGCAGACGGACGGCACAGCCGACCCACGGCATGCTGATCGCCTCCCGATTGAGACCATCGACAAACTCGCAACCGCTGCCCGCGAGATCCTCGCGGACGCCGCCCGTAGCGGCGGCAGACTCTTGACGTGGAGAGACCTCCGTCTGCGGATGGGCGGCGGCCTGCCTCACCTGCACCCCGATGACCAAGGCGAGTTGCTCGTGGCCGTGGATCGGGAAACACCGGCCGACGAACCTTTGCTGTCCACGCTGATCACCAGCACGGACGCTTCACTGCACTGGCTCTACCGCCACGTTCGCTTCAGCCTCGGCCGCGAGCGCATCCCGACTTCGGAGCTTGAAGCCCACTGGGCGACCGAAGTATTGCGGCTGCGGCAAACCTGGCGTTACCGATAGTGAGTGGATCCGCCGGGATCGCGCTCGGCAGTCCGAACCCCGGTCGACGCCCGCGGTTAAGGATCGCCTCCCAGTTCTGAGGTGATCGCTTCCCGTTCCGCGGTGGGAGCGTTCCCTCACTTCGAGTTCAGTAACGGATCTCGCCGACGGGAGGGCGCTGGTCTGACGCAAGGATTCACCATCGGCTTGTCCGGACTGGGTCGAAGAGCTGAGCACCGGAGGTCCTGAGGAACGCACGTACTGCGGCTCTGTCAGTGCCTGCGCATAGCGTGATCCCTGTCCGACCCGAGAACAGGGAGCAGGAATGTTCGATCGCGACGTGAACTACCCGTGCGCTGTCGCCAGCTATGACGCTGAGGGTGTGGGCGCGGCCATCGACTGGTGCTGCGAGCACATGGAGGACGGCGACACGCTCACCGTATGGACCAGCCTCAAGTCCAACCTGCGCAACTGCTCGGAGTTGGAACAGCTCGTCAACCGACACTCCAATGTCGAGCACGTCACCGGCAGAGGCGGCGGGTTCATCCGTGGAATCGGTCCCGTGCTCATGGCCTGGCCGGACATGGCAGACATCGGGAAGCTGGTGCAGTACGGCAGCCACCGCATCCGGGCGCTTTGTGTCATCACGTGGAGCGAAGACGGCATCAGGCCGTGGGTGACAGCCGTACGGCCTTCGATCCTGGGCGACGGCTCGGCCTGGGAGGACCTGACACCCGAGCTCGACCCTGTCATCGTCGAGGCACTGAAGAGCCTGACGTTGACGATCAACCACAACAACACCATCTCCGCAGGCTTCGAGAAGGACACAGTCGTGAGCAGCCTCCTTGCGCTGCACAACGCCGGCATCTGGATGGACGGCGAGGCCATGCAGGGGTGGGCGCTCGCAAATGGGTGGTCGGGCAAGAACCCCGAGCACCTGGCCAAGTATGCGGAGGACATCAACGCAGGAAAGCGTCCGCGGTGTCGCCGTGTACTCCGTCCGGACTACATCGACAGTCTTCGCCGCCGAGCCGCGGACGGCGCATAGACGCGAGTCACGTCCGCTGGCCCGGCGCTGGTTGACCGCTCGAGTGGACACCTCTGCCCGTATGCATCCACCAACAACACTGACAGCGCGGCACGAGTCCGGTTGGATGCCGTCCATGACCACCAAGGCGGCCTGGTGCGAGCTGGATCTTGCCTGCGTCGTCTATGCCGCGTCAGCGGCCTCAGCCGCCTCCGCGATATGAAGCAGCCGGGCCAGTTCCTCCCGCCCGCGCCTGATCAAGTCGAACGCCATGGCCGGGTCCGTGTCCGGCGGCAGCGGGGTATCGGTGAGGACATCCGTAAGGGTGTACCGGCCGAGCAGCCACCGCTGCAGTGCGCGCCAGTCGGCGCCCCGGTCGAAGGGGAGATCGTCCGCCCACGGCAATGCCTCGTACCGGGTGCCGTCGCTGCCGTTTGCGTGGAGCAGCCCGGAGCGGCGCACCAGACACGGGAAGCAGACACCGCAGTTGGCGATGGGAGGGCCGCCATTGCGGCGGGCGGGTGGCCTGCCGCAGCTCAAGGTGGATTCCAGGTCAGACGGGGTAAGGCCCGCATCGCGTGCGGCACTGCACACTTCGCCTTTCGTCAGCCGCGTCAAGGGGTTGACCACCCGCACCGCGCTCCCGGCGTCACCGACGGCGGTTACCAAGGCGTTCAGCCGGCCCAGCGTCCACGGGTGCACGGAACGGGTAGAGCAGGCGGCTGAACGCGCCGGCGTCAGGGACGGATTGAGAGCGAGCTGGCCGTTCTCGGGGATGTGGACGGTGAGCACTCCGTGCGCGGTAGCGGCGCGGATCGCGCCCGCCGCGTACAGCAGGCCGCGGGTGCGGGAGGAGGTTTCCAGCCGCAGCCCGGAGCCGTCGCCCGCCGGGGTCTGGCTCATCGGTAGCAGCATCACCGGCCGTGGCCCGTCCAGTCGCTTGACTGCCTGGTACACCCGCTGTTGGAGACGCAGCAGGCCGATCTCGCGGAACATCACGAGCAGCAGCGGTCGTGGGTCGTCGGCGCACGAGCGGGTGGCGGCCCAGCTCAGGGAATCCAGTCCACCGGAGAACAGCGCGACTTCCGAGGCACGCGGGTCGTCAGGAGAGACCATCACCTCCTCGACGTGGTGCCCGGTGAGAGGCCGGAAGTCCACATTCCAGATGTCCCCGGTGAGGATTTGGAGGAGTGCGGTGAGGTGGGTACGGACGGCTGCGCTCTGCCACCGCTCATGTTCCGTGACGGGCACGGCGAGGCGGATGCGGCGGGTCCATCGGTCCCGGACGCCGGTCCGGCGGACGTACTTGTCGGCGATGAACGCGGCCCGGGCAACGCGGAACAGGTCCTCGGCCCAGTCGGGGACCGGACCGGGCAGATGGTGCCGGCCGGTGATGCGGCGCTCCTTTTCCTGGAAGGCTTCCTCGCTGATCTCCATCCAGCGGGCATCACGAGGCCGGTCCGCGCGGGGGCCGCGCCACCACAGGAAGTGGTCGGAACCGGTCACGCCGCATCTCCTTCTTCTCCGGTGGTCTCCTCAGTGATGAGGCCAAGTACCTTGCCGACCGCCCGCGGTACCAGCGACTCGGCGATCTTGGGCAACACGGCCGACGGATCCTGCGCGGCGCCCACTACCGACTGCGCGGTGTCCACGGCCTGTGCGAGATCCGTCGCTTCGGCGGACTCCTCGCAGGGATTCGGCACCAGATCCACCACCTTCTCCGCGACCCAGTCGGCGATCTTGCCTTCCGGATCGGTCGCGATGAGCACCGGCACGGCCAGTTTGACGTGTTCGGCGACAGCGGACCGGAGGAACTCCCCCACCATGTCGGCGAAGAACACCTGGTAGAGATCGCACAGGATGTCCCAGGCGAAGCCACCCGCAGCACCCGCGTCCATGGCGTCGTCCAGCTCGGGATGCCTGTCCCGGACATCGCGGACCGCCGCGGCCACCCCCCTGCGCACCGCGGCGTCGGCGAGCGTGCCGCCGTCTCCGCCGACCTCCGAGACGAGCCGTGCGACGAGCGCGTCCGCCGACTCCGCGCCCTCGGCGGCCAGCGAGCCCAGGGCCCCGGCGAGCCGTTCACCGGCCGCACAGGCCGTGTCGTACAAGCCGAAAGCTGATCGATCGGCACGGAGCGTCTCGTGCAGGGCACGCAGATGGTCCGCGGCGATCTCCTCCAGCCGCTGATCCGCGTTCCGCGAGTCCTCTCGCCAGCGCGCCAGCCGCCTCGCAGCAGAGCTCCACCGGTCGCCGCTCGGCCCCTTCCATCGCGTGGATGTCCCCACAGCACCCCCAACCGATGGTCTTCCGCCTCGCTCTCCCAGCCATGGCATCAGACCGGACGATCCCCAGGTAGGGCGGGACTCGGCCAGGGCGGCACGGACCGGTCCAGCAATCAACCGGCCAGGAATATCACCTTCTGTGACACACGTACCTGGGAGCGCGACCAGACGTAGCGCTGAGTCATGGACATCGTGCAGGCCCCGGTCCAGGGCAGGTCAGGGTCTGGCGAAATTGGTCCTTTCGCCGTGTGTCGTGTGATTCGCGCCTGCTGTGGAACGCTAGGCCAGCTCCGCGTGGCTCAGCGGAGGGTCGGCCTGCTCGCCGCGGTCGACCTCCGTGGACACGGCGCGAAGGGCGGACTCAGCGGTCGCTGGCTGAGGTCCCGCTGGGAGCCATCTGGGAGCCAACCCGCTCCCCGAGCCCCTTCGAGACCCCCGGAACCACCCCAGCCCAAGGCCCTGACCAGGCAAATCAACAAACCACCCGGTGTCGTTCACGCCCGAACCTCATTCGGGACGAAGAGGTCGTGGGTTCAAATCCCGCCACCCAAACAGAGAAGTACCAAGTCAAGGGCTTGAGTCCTCACTGAAGGTCAGGTCCGTCCTGCGTCTCCGGTGATTGTTTGAGAGAAACCCCGGTAAAGGATCTTGGTCGGCTTTTCCTCGGCAGCGGATCCGCGCCCTCTCGCCCATGCACGAACAACAACCCACACCGCACTCCCACACCCTGCACAGAGCCGAAAGAGTGGCTGCAGACAGTGGGACCGCCCTGGGACTTTTCTGGGACGTCCAGCGGCATTAGCGGGCACGACCGTGAAACACCCGAAAGGCCATTCGCGCAGGTCAGCGGCTCGGCTCCGTCAAGCGCGGCAGGTCACGGCGCCCCCTGGTCTCTTCCGGACAACACACACCCGTTTGTACAGGATGTCCAATTCTCATGTGCGGGCCTGCTCACCGCCTACTTTCCCGTTCCGTCGGAGCACGACGCCGATGTCACCTCTCGCGCCGGAGAAAACGCACCGGTTCCGTGAGCACGGCAGCAGCCGACTGCACGTCGGCGAGCCGGGCCGACAGGGTCGCCTGGGCGAGACGTGGTGGCAGGGCCTCACCGAACTTCAGGCCTCGTAGTGCGCGTTCGTCGACGTCTGGCAGACACAACCGGTCCGTCATGTCCTTGGTGGCGTCGTTCCAACTGTGCGCGGTGACGTCCTCCCGCAGTCGGATCCAGCGGTCGTTGATGTACTGCCCCGGCACGACCAGCGTGTCGAGAGTCGCGGCGAGCGTGGCGTTGGCGCGGTGCCCCGCCCAGGTCCACCAGCGCACGTGGCCCCGTACGTCCTGAATGATCAACGTGCCTCCGGGATGCACCCGGTCCAGGTACTCCTCGCGCGTCCGGTGCAGGGCGCTGGTCGCCCGTTGTGTCATCTTCACGGGCGGGTCCTGGCCCAGCAGCACCTGGCGCTCGGCGCGCGTGAGCTCATGGGAGCCCGCCAAGCCGAACCCGGCGCTGCTCCACTTCGCCTTGCCTCCCCCGTCGACGGGTTCGACGAAGCAGCGTCTGCGCCGCCAGTCGATGTAGGTGACCTGCCAATTGCGGCCGGCCAGCAGAAGCCGACGCGGACCGTCGATCCGCTCGGTGAGAAGGCTGGGGTCGGTTCGGCCGATCTCTGTGCGCCCTTGGAGGACTGTGAACTGCGGCGGTGCGGTGAACACGGCGGTGAGGTTCATGAAGTGTCGGTGTCCGAAGCGCCGCTCGGCCTCCGGCCCGATGAACAGCATGCCGCCGTCCCTGTCCAGGTACCCCTGGTCGACAAGGTGCCGGACGATGGGCTCGGCGGCGGATGTGCCGAAGGGACCGAGTCCGTTCCACCACTCCTGCCACAAGTGCTCACCGACGCGGTTCTCCTGCAAGCACAGCGCTAGGAGCTGCTGGGCGACGATGTGCCGAGGCTCCGGTGGCGCGACGACCGGTTCCACCCAGCCCTGCGACCACTTAAGCAGCAGTCCGGCCGCGGCCAGCAGACCGTCCTCGTCCAGGGCGAGGAACAGGCAGTTGCGTGCGGCCCCTGCACGGCGTCCGGAGCGGCCGAGGCGCTGGAGGAAGGAGGCGACCGAGGCAGGAGCGTCGATCTGGATGACGCGGTCCAGGTCACCCACGTCGATGCCGAGTTCCAGTGTGCTGGTGGAGATGATCACGCAGTCGCGGGCCTCGGCGAAAGCCGCCTCGGCACGCCGGCGCTCGTCGAGGGAGAGGGAAGCATGCGACAGGAAGGTGGTGACGCCCTTGGCACGGAGCTTTTCCCCCAGCTCCTCCACGTAGCGCCGTGACTCGCAGAAGACGAGGCGCTTCTCGCCACGGTGCAATGCGGCGATGACGGTGGCCGCGTTGTCCAGGGAGCCGACGTGGTCGAGTTGGATGTCTCCCGACGGTACGGCGGTCGGCCCTCCGGATGTCGCGGGCGCGGCTTCGGCTCCATCCCCTGCGGACGGAGGCTCGATGAGGTAGGGAGCGATGACCTGCCCCGGCCGCTTACTTGCCCCAGAACCCTGCAACCAGGTGAGCAGGGCTTCCGGATTGCCGACGGTCGCCGAGAGGCCGACGCGCTGCACGGGTCGACCTGCGACCCGTTGCAGTCGTTCCAGTACGGCGAGGAGGTGCCATCCCCGGTCGTCACCGGCGAAGGCATGCACCTCGTCCACTACGACGGCCCGCAATCCCGAGAAGAACGAGGTGTGGTCGACGTTGGCGCTCACCAGCATCGCTTCGAGCGATTCCGGCGTGGTGAGCAGGACGTCGGGACGTGCGGCGAGGATCCGTTTGCGGACACCGGCCGTGGTGTCCCCGTGCCACAGGGCCGCAGTACGGCCCAGCCAGGAGGTGTAGGTCTCCCACCGTGGCAACAAGTTGTTGAGCAGGGCCTTCAGCGGACAGACGTAGAGGACGGACGTACCGTTCCACCGCTCCCCCATCATCCGAGTCAGCAGGGGGAAGGCGGCTGCCTCGGTCTTGCCACCTGCAGTGGGAGCGAGCAGGACGGCGTCGTCTCCACAGACCAGGGGGGTGACGGCTGCTTCCTGGAGTGGACGCAGGCTCCGCCACCCCAGGGTGTTGACGATGTGGTGGAGGAGCGCCGGGTCCAGGTCCCCGGCGCTCACGGCAGCTCCAGTTCGACGGCGCCGGCGTCCCCGGACGCGGCCGCGTTGCGTTCGGTCTCGGTGAGCTCGGACGAGGTGATGGTGAGCGCGTAGTGCGTGCGAGGGTCGAAGTCCTCGAACTCGTCGACGCGGTCGAGAACGTCGGCCACCAGCTTGCGCAGGAACACGCGGGGCGCGACGCCGACCTTGCCGCCGAGTCCGCCGGTGACGGCTCTGGCCAGCTCCGTCAGATACGCGTCGTCGACCCGCTCGGTCACCCGCTCGGGATGGCGTGCGATCCGGGCATACAGGTCCCGCACGCTACGGCCGAGCTCGCCAAGCTGGGGCAGGTCGAATCCCGGGAGCCGGAGCTGGACGGCGCGCGGGGAGTCGAAGCGCGGGTCAGTCGTGAAGTCGGTGGCCAGTCGTTGTGCGAGCGGAGGCAACCGCTGCGCACCCTGTTGCCCGTCGTAGAACGCCGGGGTCCCCGTGATGACGAGGAAGAGCCCCGGAAACCGGCCCGCGTCGATCTCGTCCAGCAGCTGCCTCAGCGCGTTGAGGCCCTTCTCCCGGACGTCACCCCGTACACGTTGCAGGGTCTCGATCTCGTCGAGGACGAGGAGGAGGCCCGGGTGGCCGCAGTCGCGCAGCACGGTGAGCAGCCCCTGCAGGAAGCCGAGGGCCGCGAAGTGGTCGAGGTCCCCCCGAACGCCGGCACTGCGACGGGCGGAGGCCGCGACCGACTTCTGGCCGCCGAGCCAGGCGATGAGTGCTTCCGCCGTCGCCCCGTCTCCGGCGGCCACGGCCCGCCGGTAGCCGCGCAGTGCGGCGGCGAAGGCAGGGGTGGTCCTGGCGACGTCGGCGAGTCTGCGCTCCATGAGCGCGTCGACAGCCGCGGCGAGCGCCGCCTCGTCCTCCTCATCCGTCTCCCCGGCGTCGAGGACCTCTTCCTCCAGTGTGTAGAACCACGAGTCGACGACCGCGCGCAGTGCGCTGGGCTGGTGAGTGGCGGTCGTCAGACGCTCGGTGAGCCTGCGGTAGACCGTCTCCAGCCGGTGCAGCGGGGTCTCGGTCTCGGAGATCTGGACTTCCGCCGTGGCGAGTCCGGCACGCTTGGCGCGTTCGGCGAGCCACCGCGCGAAGAACGTCTTACCGGAGCCGTACTCGCCGCGGATGGCGTGGAATGCCGCTCCGCCTCGTGCCGTTGCCGCCAGGTTGTCGTCGAGCGCGGTCTCGAACCGGTCCAGGCCGACGGCGAGCAGGTCCAGCCCGGCCTGCGGTACGGTGCCGCGCCGCAGCGCGTCCACGACCTCCCGCATGCGTACGGGGCTGGCCGGGGCCGCCGCGCTCATAGCGTCTCCTTCTTCGGCGCCCCGGCCCGCGCTTCGTCGACCAGGAACTGGTCCCGGAGCAGGGCGACGTCGAGCTTCACCGCGTGACCGGCGTCGACAAAGCCGAGTACCGGGTACCCCTCAACGTTGAGCAGGCGCTGCACGGTGGCGACAAAGCCCTCGATGTTGCGCCGCACCCGGCCGGTCGCCGAGATGGCGGCGGCCAGGGCGGCGGGCGACATGGTGCCCCCGGCGGCGGCGAGCGCGTCGATGACAGCGGCGACGACCTTGCCTTCCGGAGCCTTGCGTACGTACTCCTTCTGCGCCTCGTACACCTCGCTCGCCACCACACGCCCGCCGAGGGTCGCGGGAGCGGGCGTGGTCTCCGGCACCGCTTCGGGCATCACCACGTCGTCGGTGCCGAAGAGTTCCTCGTTCTGCCGACGCGCGGGCTTCGCCGGCCTCCGCGCGGACTGCGTGGCGCTCTCCGGCCGAGATTCCGGCACCTCGACGGGTGCCGTGGTGGTGGCCTTCCACCAGGAGGGCGCGGCCTGTTCGCGGGGCAGCGGTTCCCACTCGCGCGGAGCCAGTTCCTTCGAGGGAAGGAGGACGAGGGCCGGGACGGTGACCTCGGCGAGGGAAGCCCCGCCGTGGTAGCCAGCCCTGCGGGCGGCGTACCGGATGTCCTCGTGCCAGGGAACGGTGATGGTGCCGTCTCCCTCGAGGACGCGCGGTCCGCTCAGCACGACCTCGCCGTCACCGGCGTCGGTGTCCGGCCGCCAGCGCGCCGACCCGCCGCCGTCCGCAGCAGGGGTCACCCGGCCCCGGCCGCGGTCGATGACGTGTCCGTGGTCGGCGACGAGGACGACGGGACGTGCGTAGCTGCGGGCGGCGGCCAGCAGCTCCCGCAGGTAGGTGATGTCGCCGAGGGACCACACGGTGCGCTGCCTTTGTTGGCCGGAGTCGAGCGCGTCGTCGATGGTGTTGAGGACGACTCCGACGACCGCGTCGGAGGCGAGCGCGGAGGTGAGTTCCTGGGCGAGGAAGTGGCCCGCGTCTCCCCCTATCGACGCCTTGTGGAAGAGGACCGCGTCCTTGCGCCGCTTCTTCCAGAACGCTGCGAACCCGGAGATCTCGGCGGACTGTCCCCCTTGGGTGGCCGTGCCGCTGAGCAGGGACGCCCGGCTCGTGCGGGTGATCGAGGGCAGCATGGAGACGGCTGCGAGGCGGGTGCGCCGTGCGCCTTCACCGGGCCGAGGCACGATCTCCTGCCAGCCTTCCCGTTCGGCTTCCTCCCCCAGTTGCGCGGCGACGGCGCTGCTCATCCCGTCGAGCACGATCACCAGAGGCGCTCCGCCCGTCGTCAGGGGACGGACGACGGTGTCGAGAACGTTCTCGACAACCAGGCAGCCGCCCGGTTGCTGGGCGGTGGCGTTCGGAGTCCAGCCGACCAGGTGCCGGGCGAACTGCTCGTCGAGTCGTTCGCGCTGGGCCCGTCCGTCCTCGTAGAGGTCGCGCAGGCTCCGTGCGACGGCTGGGTCGCCGCCGGGGTCGCCGGCCCAGAGAACGGACAGCGCCCGGTCGACCCACCCCCACTCGGCGACGTGGTCGCGCACGCCCGTGGCCACGGAGGTCACTGCGGGTGGTCCCTGGCGCAGCCACCGCGCGAGGCGCACGGCCATCTCGGCAACGCGCACCCGGTCGGGGAAGAGTCCGGCCAGGGCGTGCCCGGTCAGCTCGGCCAGTGCGCTCTCGCCTTGCGCCGGGGACCTGTGAGCGCCCTCGACGACCGCGGCGAGCTGGGCGGCGAAGCTGGACAGGAGGAAACGGCTGCCGTTGAGGCCTGCGGTGAGACCGGCGTCCCGGGCCAGGTCGTCAGCGCGCTGCAACACGGCGAACACCTTGTGGCGCGCGTCGAGCGAACCCGCGGCCTCTCCTATCCAGCGCAGGAGGGTGCCCTCCACCGCGTCGGTGAAGGCGCCGATCTCGCCCCGGCGCGGTCCGGCCTTACCGAACAGTCCACCGACGGCGAGGGCCACGTCGGGGTCGGCGGCGGGGTCACGCAGCGCGGCGCCGAGCAAGCCGAGCGCCATCGCGTCATGTCCCCGTCCGATCTCGGCGAGGGTGAGCAGGACGGGGACGGCGGGCCCGGCGACCTCGCCGAGCCACTTCTTCAGCTCCGCGCGTTCGGTGTCGCCGAGTTCGGCGAAACGGCGCGTTCCGGCGGGGGTGCGCGACCAGGCGAGCAGCACGTCCGCATCCACGGCGGCTTCCGCCGGGGCGTGGGGCGAGATGTCCGGGTGGTCGAGTCCGAGGCGTTCGACGACCAGGGCGCGCAGGGCGGCGTCCCGGGTGAGGGTGCCCGCGGTGCGCGGCCATCCCCGTCCGGCGGGTTCGGCATCGACGAGGGCCTGGAGCAGCCAGTCCTCGCGGTACATGCGCACGTCGAGTCCGGTGGCCCCGAACCGCTGCATCACGATCTCGGCCTTCTCGACGGTGAGGGTGCGCCGGTGCACCGCGCGCCCGCGCAGGTCCCAGCCGAGCTGGTCGTCGTCGACGCCGGTGGTGACCACCAGCAGGTCGCCGGGGGCGGCCTCGGCGCGGTGGCTGTGCCAGGCGGCCAGGATGCCGAGGACGGAGGACTCGTCGCGCACCGTGACGCGACGGGTCCGCTCACCGACCTCGGCGGTGAAGGTGGTGGCCGACCCGGCCGCGTACTGTCCGTGGACCAGCATGAGACTGTGCTCGGCCAGCTTCTTGGCGTGCCGGTCCAGGAGCGCCTCGACGGTGCGCCGTCCCACCTGTGGCAGGAGCGCCATCAGCGTTCGGTCTCCTTCTCGTCCCGGTCGGTGTCGCCGGCCTCGCCGTGGGCGTCCTCGATCACCTGCCAGGTGACCTGGACGCGGGTGCCGGGGTGCGCGGTGAGGAAGCGGCGGATGTCGGCGCTCAGCCCGTCGACGGTCGCCGCGAGCGTAGTCTCCAGACGGGTGGGTTCGATGACGTACGCGGCGGGAGAGCCAGCCGGCTCGGCCGCGTAGCGTACGCGCGGGTCCTGCCGGACCGGCCCGGAGCGCGGAGTGCCCCCGCCCGGCTCCGCGGAGCCGGTGGGGGCTGCGGGCACCGGGGGCGTGCCGTGCTGGGTGAGACGCACGTCCTCCGCGGTCGGCGCGACGTCCGGCTCGGCACGCGGTGCGGGCTCGACCGGCCGGGCCGCCTGGGCGAGCCGGGTGGCTTCCCGCATGAGGGCCACAGCCGACTCCTGCAGCGAGTCCAGCACCGGGACGAGGGACTCGTCCTCCTCGTGGGCGTTCGCCGCCCGCCGGACGGTGTCGAGCAGCTGCTTCGCCCGGTCGCCCACCCCGTCGTCCCGGCCCGCGAGCTCGCGGACCATGTCCAGGTCGGACCAGTGGGTGTCCCGCAGCGCCCTCAGTGCCCGCAGCACCTCGGGAGCCTGCTTGAGCGCGGCACCGATCTCACGATCCGTCACCTCGTAGGTGGCACCCGCCAGTTCCTCCACGAGGGGCGTGGCATCGGTGGTGCGCAGCAGTCGGGCGATCAGGTCGGCGGCGGCCTTTGTGGACTTCAGCCGCGGCGCGTCCGTGCCGCCGGGCCCTTCGAGGCCGAGCCGTACGGCGTTGTCCTGGAGGAGTGTCCGGATCTCTCCCACCGCGGTGCGGTGTTCCTCGGCGACAGCGCGCACCTGCGCGGCGAGCCGCGAGACGTTCCGGGCAAAGAGCACGGGTGAGACGCTCTGCCCGAAGATCGCCCCGGCGCGCCGCAGCGCGGTGGCGAAGGTGTCCTCGTCGGGGAGGGCGACGGCGCGCAGGCCGTAGCCGGGGACGATGCGGTCCAGTTCGGGCGGCTGCGGTACCACCTGGGTCTGGTAGATCCAGGTGCGGTCGTCGAGCAGCGCGTAGGTCGCGATGATCAGGTTGCCGACGTTGCGGTCGAGGCCTTCGTAGCCGAGCTCGGTGATCCATTCCCGGATCGTCTCGACGGCCAGGTCATCGCCGGTGTCGGAGCTCTCGGCGGCCTTCTTGTTGATGCGCAGCCGCCAGTCGTTGCTGACGTTGAGCGGTCCGTCGTGGACCTCGCCCAGACCGAGCGCGTGCACGATCTTCCTGACGACGGGCAGCTGGTGGCTGTCCACCACGACGCGCCGGGAGCCGTCCTCCATCGCCCGGGCGATCCACTCCATGGTGGTCTTGAGTTCGCGCAGGGTGACAGCCTTGCGGGTCAGCCGCGGGTCGAAGTCGGGGTGCTTGGGGTAGCGGGCGGCGAACATGCCGTCGGCAAGCAGCAGCAGGTTCTGCTCGAACCCGACCGACGGCTCGGGGCGGGTACGGGTGAAGCCCGGCAGCAGGGAGACCAGGTGCTGTCCGTCGGGGACGGTCGCCCCGACGATCTCCGGTTCGGCGCGGTTGATCCCGTACAGCTGGAGCAGGGCGTCGGTGAGGTGGCCGCTGATGTTGTCGCGGGACGCCTTGAGCTGGTTGCGAATCTGTGCCCGCTCCTCGGCGGGGCGGGTGGCCGTGTGCTCTTCGAGCCGGTCGCGTTCCAGCAGGTAGTTGATCTTCAGTAGCCGGCCGAGCTGCCGGGAGGTCTGTTCGGAGAAGAAGTCGGGCAGCCAGACGAGCGTGGGCTCGGTGCGGCCCGCTCCCCGGAGCCGTTTGACGCGCTGGAGGTCGTCGATGGGGCCGTGGTCGCCGTCGTCGAAGGGGTAGTCGAAGACGATGCGGAGATTTCCGGGCTGCTGGGGCGCGAACTCGTCGTCGGGCAGGTGGGGATCGCGCACGTTGCCGAAGATGAATTCGACGGTCCGCTTAGTGCCGCGCCAGACGACGTCCCGTTCGCAGACGAAGGGCTGGGTGTCCTGAATGCCCAGCTCGCGCCAGAGCTGGTCCTTGATCCACTGCCGCCGGTAGCCGAGCTGGTCGGCGACGCCCTGCACCTCTTCGAGGAGCGGTTCAACGTCGATGTCGGAGAGGTGCAGGTGGAAGACGGGGTCGGTCTTGTCCCCCTCGCTGCGCAGCTCGCTGTCGAAGGAGACCTGCAGCTCCCGCAGCCGCTTGGCTGCGACGGAGCCGGCGTCTCCCACCCGGGTCCGGATCGAGCCGTGGTTGAGTGCGGCGAGCCGGGTGCCTGTGAGCCGGGTCAGCGCGGGCACGTTGGGTGCGAGCGCGGCCAGCAGCAGGGTCTTGACCAGCCGCTCGTCGGCCTGGAACCGCTTGTCGCCGGGGTTGCCGTACTTGCGCAGCAGCTCTTCGCTCACCCGCTCGTGGAAGTGGCCGGCGGTCTCCGCGTCCTTGCGCAGTCGGGGGGTGAACGCGGCGCCGGAGCGGTGGGCGATGACGTCCCACAGGTCGCCGAGCGGGATGAGTTCGCCGAGCTTCAGGTCGTTGCGGCGGCGGCGCAGCAGCTCTTGGACGAGTTTGAGGCCGGTGCGCTCGCGCTGCAGGGCGCCCGAGAGGTCGACGAGGACGTTGAGGAGGGCCGGCGAGAGCGGGTACAGCTCCCGGAAGTCGTCCCAGGAGGCCTCCGTGCGGCCCTGCGCGTCCAGGAGGATCTGGCGCACCTCGTCGTTGGACGACTCGACGAGCTTGAACGCGTCGTCGCGCACCGACTCCATGCCGGGCTTCGGGGCGAGGACGCGATGCTTGATGATCTCGACGAGGTTGCTGTCCTCGAGGTCTACGACGTTGAACCGCTCGGCCAGGTACTCGATCTGGCTCTCGAGGTTGGTCACGTCGGCGCCGACGACGTCTGAGCCGATCAGCTGGGACAGATCTCGCTGGCGGGAGATGAACGACACGATCGGCACCGGCCGGCCGCTGTCCCCCGACTCGATCAGCTTGACCAGCCGCTGCACCTGGTCGCGCACGAAGTCCTGGTTGCCCATCTTCGCCTGGAGCCACAGGACCAGTTCGTCGAGGAAGAGGACGACTCCGGTGTAACCGAGGGACTGGGCGTGCCGGGAGATGACCTTGAGGCCGTTCTCCAGCGGCAGGAACGCGCTGGCCTCGCCGCGCATGCCCTGCGCGTAGGCGGCCATGGGGCCGCTGAGCAGGGCGGAGACCAGCCGCTCGCGGTAGGGGTCGTCGGGTGCGCCCGCGAACGCCCGGTCGAAGTCGGCGCCGGTCCACGTCCCGGTGGGCAGTGCCTCGGCCTCGCCGTCCAGCATCGGCATGTCGTCGGGGTCGGTCTCCACGGGCCCGGCCGCGTTCGGGGCGAGGGCTGCGGCGCCCTTGCCGAGCCACTGCAGGAACTTGGCGTCGTCGTCGAGGAACTCCCGCTGGTTCCGGGCGTCGGCCAGCAGGGCGTCGGCCCGGTAGACGGGGGGCAGCGGCTTGTCGGGGTGGAGTTCGCGCACCGTGTGCACATAGCCGCCGAGAAGCGCGGAGTCGAGGTCGGCGGAGCCGACGAGGTGGTACGGCACCATCAGGAACTTGCTCCGCCGCAGCCACTCGTCGTGCGGCGCCACGACCTCCACCAGCCGGGACTTGGTGCGGACGGACGGATGGTTGTTGAGCACGGCGTGCAGCACAGTCAGGAAGTGGCTCTTGCCAGAGCCGAACGAGCCGTGCAGGTAGGCGGCTTCCGAGTTGCCCGTCCTGACGCAGGCCGCCACGATGTCCAGGGCCTGCCGGAACGCCTTCTGGAGCTGCTCGGTGACCACGTACTCGGCCACCCGGGCGTCGGTCTCGCTGAACCCCTGGGAGAGCTCGATCTTGAAGTCGCCGGCATGGACGTCTTCCTTGATCTCGATGACGTCCTTCAGCAGGAGCTCGCTCGTGGGCATCAGACGGTCATTCCCTCTCTCGGCTCGCGGCTCGGCCGCACGGCTCGCGCACTTCTCGACGTCTCCCCATCCTGCCAGGCGGCACCGACACGTATGTCCGTCGGTGCGGAATTCTTCGTACCGCATAGTGCCCGCGGGATCACCTTGAGTGCCCGACTGGAAGACGGGCACCCGCGCGGACCGGCTACAGGTGCAGTCCGACGTGGTTCACGATGAAGCGCTTCCCCTCAAAGTCGAGGGCGAAGTAGATCCGTCCGACCTCGTTGGGGGAAACGGCGTCCCGGACCTTGATGTGCGGCAGTCCGTCCCAACGCTCCCCGTCGAACATGAAGTAGCGCTTGTCCTTGTCCTTGCTGAGCTTCTCGTCGCTGGGCGCGAACTTCAGCCCGTGGTTGTCGTAGAACCATTGGACCAGCCTGGGTATCTTGCCGGACTTGGTGTACAGGTCCATCGCGGCCTGCGCGAGAGCGACCAACCGGTCGGTCATCTCTTGGGGGTATGGGTATCGGGAGTCCTTCCAAACGCGCGCCGCTCTCGGCGTGAATGCGATGCGCTGCTCCGACGTCTCAGTGAGGGCTTGGAACGTGGGCAGGGCGTCCGTCGCCCCCAGGACCGGGATCTCGCTCCAGACGTCGAGCGCAGCCGTCTGGCCACTCCCGCCTTTCGGCAGATCCAGGTACTGGTTCTTCCAGTAGTCCCGCTCCTGGCGCAGCACTTCGGCGTCGGCGGCCTCGGACCGCGCCTTGTCACGCTCCTCCATGCAGCTCTGCGCCATGTCCTCCCAGGACTTGGCCTCCTCTTCGAGCTGCCGCATCCGGTCGTTCAGCGCTTTGAGCTCGCCGGCCTTGTCTCCGGCGGCCTGCGCGCGGGACAACTGCTCCGCCGCCCTGCGCGCCCCTGCCCGGTACGAAGCCTGCCGCGCCCGCTCCCACGCAATATCCCTGCCTCGGGCGATGACGGAGAGGTGACCGAGCGACGGCATCAGCTGTGTTTCCACGAAGGACGGCCGGCACACCTCCTCACGCGAGTAGGCGGGATGCTCCAGGTCGAGATGGGGCCAGACCAGCCGGGCACCACCACTGGGGACGGCCACCTGCTCGTGGACCCGGCGGACCGCTTGCGCAGTCAGGTAGTTCAGGGTCACCACTTGGGCGAGCCCGGCGAGCTGGCCCGAGGCATCGGCCGCCATGTTCCATGCCGCTTGGTCCCTGGGCTGCACCAGGAGGATGGGCAAGCGCGTACTCAGGGCGAGGGAGTCGAGGAGTACGGCCGCGCTTCCCTCGTCCCGGATCCTCTCGTACCGCCCGGTGGCGACCTGATTCAGCACCCGTACCTCGAGTTCCCCGTCCTTCAGCACCTCCCGTAGCAGGTTAGGGCGCCTGAGCCGCGGATCCCGCACCGGGGCGATCCAGCCGTCGGGGATCTCCCTGCCCATGACGACCCTGAGTCCGCCACCGCCTTCCTCCGACTGGGAGACTGTGATCCCCGTGACGAACTGGGCCGGGCCGTCGAACAGCGGCTGGTGGATGGTCACGCGCAGGGCGCGAGTGCGCTCGTCCCCCGCAACCATCCAGCTCGCCGTGCGGTCGCCATGGCCGGGGATCTTCCCTGGGAGCACCGCTCGACCATCCTGGTCGAAGTCGGTCTCGGACGGCGCCGGTACACGGCCGCGGGCGCTGAGCCAGTCGGCGAGATGGCGGCGGAGACGTTCGTAGACATGGTCCAGCTTTTCTTGGGCGGACTGGACGTCGAAACTGACGGCATACAGCGCCTGCACGGTGGCCCCTCTCCCCGGATGCCCTGTGCAGCGGACCGCGTCCCCCACCGAACGCGGTCAGGGCACCGCTCGGAGAGCCACCGTAATACTGCCCCGCCGAAGTCCCCAATGCCCTGAGCACGCTCAGGTCCGGGCTGCTCAAGCGAATGAATGCCGTGTGTTTGGATTCAGAGGCGCTGGGGTTGTCAGGCTCGGGGAACCGTCGCGCACTCGGCCCATACCGTCTTGCCGGGGCCGGGGCGGTCGCAGATACCCCAGGCGACGACGAAGGCATCAACAAGGACCAGGCCGCGGCCGCCGTCCTCGTCCGAGTCGGGAGCCTTACGCGTCGGCATGGCGGGGTGGGTGTCGGCCACCTCGATCCGGACAGTGCCCCGACCGGCGTCGTAGGACAGTGACAGGGCGAAGTCCCGTCCCGGGACCCGGCCGTGGAGGACCGCGTTCGCGGCGAGTTCGGCGACGACGAGGATGACGGTGTCGTGTGCCTCGGTGCCATGCGGGTGGCCCCACTCGGTCAGTTGGTGGGCGGCGAGCAGCCGGGCGAGGCGCGCACCGCGGCGGGTCGCGGAGAAGCACTGCGTAAACGTCGCGGCCGGGGCGGAGCTTTGTGTACGTGGGGCTGACATGCCGGCCACCCTGCCGGGAGGTGAGGAGCCGTCGGCAGGTCCGGCACCGACACAGATCACGCTGTACTGGTTCACTCGCTGGACTGGGTCGATCGCTATACGTGACGATGGGTGTGCCGAGCGTGGCGCAGCACGCTCGGCACACGGTACGGAGGGTGCTCGGGCCCGGCATGGACACGGCCCGACGGCACGTGGGCACAGGGGAAGGCGGCTGCGATGGCGGTGGACAACGGTGGCGGGGTGGGTGGAAGCGCCGGGCAGGGTGGCGGGGGCGGAAACTGCGAGCCAGAGCTCTCGGACAGCCTGAAGACGTTCGGCGCGGTACTCAAGGCCCTGCGGGAGGAAGCCCGCCTGACGCAGGGGCAGTTCGCGCCGCTGGTGCGGTACTCGGTCGCTTACATCGCCAAGATCGAACAGGGCAAGCGGTTCCCACCACGGGACCTGCTGGACCGGTCGGAGGAGGCGCTGGGGGCGACTGCGGCGCGGGTTCTGCAGGCGGCGGCACGAAGCCTGACACGGAAGGCGGGGTTGGCCTCGTGGTTCCGGCAGTGGGCGGGGGTCGAGGAGGAGGCGATCTCGCTGTATGCGTACGAGTGCCGGGCTATTCCAGGGTTGTTGCAGCCTGAGTCGTACATCAGGGCTGTCTTCGACCGCAGGCTGCCACCTGTCACGGAGGAGCAGCTCGATCGTGAAGTTGCCGCTCGACTCGATCGCCAGCAGATCATCATGAATAGGCCCAACACTGCATTCAGCTTCGTCATCGAACAGGCCGTACTAGAACGAGGTCTCGAGGGAAGCCAGGTAACGAAAGCCGTCATCGAACACCTGCTGAGCATGGGTCGTGTGCGCAACGTCGAAATCCAGATCATGCCGCTTCACCAAGAAGATCACTGTGGAGTCGATGGCCACATGTACTTGGCCGAGACACCTGACCATCGCTGGCTGGGCTACACCGAAGGCCAGCGGTCGAGCAACCTGATCACCGCGCCCAGGGACGTGAGTGTTCTGCTCCAACGCTATGGCAAGCTGCGTGCGCAGGCCCATGATTGCAGGGCCACAGTGAGCCTGCTGGAAAAGATGCGAGGAGCGCGATGAGCACCACTCAACAGGGTTGGTTCAAGAGCAGCTACAGCGGAAGCGAGGGCGACAACTGCATCGAGGTCGCCGTGCGCACCCAGGCCGTTCTCGTCCGAGACTCGAAGGATACGGACAGGCAGTCACTGGCCGTGTCCCGCGATGCCTGGTCGGCGTTTGCGGCCCTGGCGGCCGACTCGCGCATCTGAATCCGGTGGGGCAGCGTGCGTCGCTGCCCCACCGACCTCAACATCTAATCGACGTCCAGAGCAGGCTGCTTCGCTGCTGCCTTACGGCCACGCGTCTTCCGCACCGGACGCCAGGCCTTGAGCTCCTCCACACCGACCTGGTGCTTGCGGAGCTGGTTCTCGAACTCGGCCTCCAACTCGTCCGCCGGTACGTCGCCCCACTCGTCGTCGTACTCCCCGTGCCACTGTTTGATCCATGGCATGACCTCCTGGAGGCCGGCGAGCAACGGAACGATCCGCTCGGAACTCCAGCCATCCCGCGTGGTGCGGGCGGCCAGCAGCTCGAAGAGAGCCTGCGCCTGGTCCTTGTGGTCCCAGCCGGCCCACCCAAGCATCAGCGTCGAGTCGCTGTCGGGCCCAGCTTCGGGGTAGGAGATGAACCGCTCCTTAGGCACGTCGAGCTTGCCGCGATTCGACCAGTAGGATGCGCGGGCGAAATCGGCGGACGTGTACTTGGGCGGCACGGGGATGTCGAGCCGTTGCCCTGTACGGTCCTCCTCGCGCTGCTGCCGCCAGACCTCCTCCCATTGCGCACGCTTGCGCAGGCCGGGGTCCTTATAACGCATCGCGGCGAGGTAGGGCACGTGTTCGTCGGCGATCACCTCGGTCAGTATCTGCGCGAGGGGAAGGTCGGGCTTGCCGAGGTGGTCGGAGGCGTAGAACGCGGCGACGGCGGTGAAGTGCTCGTCCGTACTGAGCTGATCGGCAAGGTAGTTGACGGTCATCGGGCGGGGCCGCTTGAGCCCCTCCCGGAACTCGTACCACAGCTCGGACCTCTCGCACCGATCCAGCAACCAGTTCCGCAGCGCGGCGCGCTCCTTTTTCTCCCACGGCTCGTCAGCCCAGCGCCGCTTGCACTCGGGGCGCTCGATGAGGGCGATGTCCTTGCGGGATGTGATGATGTCGATACGCGCCTGCACAATTTCGCGGTACCAGTAGGGCCAGGCAGTGGGGACCTCGGCGACAGGAGTGGAACCGTGCCGTCGGAACCACTGTTCGACGGCCTCATCCCGCTCAGCGTTGGGTGCAATGACTAGCTCGAACGCGCGTTGCCCCAACTCCACCTCTGGGCATTCAGCGAGCCGCTCTGAAGGAACGGTAGCCCTGGCCACATCTGCCGAATTAAGCAGTCCGTAAAGACCATAAACCTGCCAGTCCAACTCTTCCTGCAAAGCAATCATGTCACAACGAGTACGCTCGAATTTGGCACGCGCTTCGTTTAGCGCCTCCCTTAGAGGAACCTGCTTCGCAGCCACAGTCGAAGGCTCACACCGTGCCATCTCGCTCGCTGCCGAGTCCAGCATACGTCCAAGCTCAAGCGGCATGCGTTCAGGAAGAGGGAATTCCTGAAGCTTTGTGCCGGTGAACTCGTAAAAGCTTTCCCAGGCATACCGCCCCGTGGACCGCTCCCCTCCTCGATTCCCCTTGTCTTGACTGACCTGCTTAAGCCAGAAACAAGCAACCGAAGAGTTCAGCACTCCCAGCAACTCCAGATGTTCCCCCTCTCCCACATCATCAGGCAATCTAATAACAGGCGCAGTCCGGATAAATACTTGACCATCTCGACGAAGCGCAAAATGATTATGAGTCGACACAAAAGGAAAGCTGATCAGCCACTTAGCCCAGTACCGCAATGGGGAAAAACTTGAATACTCATACCAAGTCAACCCCTGCTCCTCTTGAGTCCCAGAAAGAGCCCTGCGTAGCTTCAGAAGGGTTCGATTTGGCCAGAGCTCTCTCAGAGCCGAGATGTCACCTTCAGCCGAACGCAAAGAATCCGAGTACGGGAAGATTGATTCCGTTCCTAGAGCGAGCCCCCAGTCCCGAACATCTCCGCCGCCAAGAATCGGTCGAACTTTATTGACCGAAATTCCCTTGCGTCGCCCGAAGCCATGACCGACCAAATAGGCCTCATCTTCCCTGGTGACAGCACAGAAGCCAATACTCTCTACCCTGTCATCGAGCCTACCCTTCCGTGCATTGTTCAAATTTTGCATCAGGGCGCCTGCTCCACCCCCGCTCAACGACCACGGGAAGTCGGCAAGTTGCGCACGCTGCAGATTTTCAACACTCACCCATTCCGAGCCCTCGCCCGGCCAGCGAACTAGCTCGACAATGGATTTCCAGACTTCCCCTTGAGAGGCAATTTCTGGTTCCTGCGACTCACCCCGCAGCCCTAGAACCGCTCGCACAGAATTCTTCTCACTCGGCACTCGATTACGCCCCACGAGAATCACCGTCGGAGTACCGTGCCCAGGAATATAAGCACCCGAGGTGTCGATCACATGCGACAGCTCGACGCGCTCCCAAAAGACCGTCTCGATCAGCTTCTTTCCGAACTCGCGCTTCATGAAGGAGTTGGCGGTAATCTGCCCCACGAAGCCACCTCCGCCAACAGCCCCCCCAGCCCCCTTGATCGCCAAATCAAAGAGCCGCTGCGCGAAGGGTACCGAAAGCGCGTACTGGCCGACACTGGCGTCGTAACCCTTCTTGTAATTCTCCTTCTCCTGCTTATCCTTAACCGTGATGTAAGGCGGATTTCCCACCACCACGTGATAAGATCCACGCCCCAGCAGATCAACCCGCTTCGCGTACTCCCACACATCCTCCGTCGAGTACGCGAACGCCCCCTCCTCGCGCCCGATCTGCGCCTCAGCGAACAACGTATCCAGGTCGGTCTGAATACCCGCCGCGTCCCGCCCGTGCAGCAGCGAATCCCCTACCGCCACGTTGATCGGGAACGGCGGCGCGCCCTTCAGCCGCCGCGCCCCCGCCGCCTGCATGGCGGCCACCAGCAGCCGGAAGCGGGCAATGCTCACCGCGTACGGGTTCTTGTCGCAACCGTGCACCGACTCCAGGGACCGGCGCACCAGCGTCCACACATCCGTGCCCGGCTCGGCGGCACGCCACTTGTCCATCAGCCGGTGAAAAATGCCCAGCAGGAAGTGCCCGGACCCGCAGGCCGGGTCGATGGTGCGCAGGCCCCGCCGTTCCTCACCGTCCGGGCCCTCCCACACCGGGTTCAGGCCGAACGCGTCCGTCGAGACCGCCGGTTCCAGCGTGAGGTCGAGGATGAACTCCTCGACGAACTGCGGTGTTTGGAGCAGCGCGTACGTCTTGCGGGCGTGTTCGCTGAGGTGCTGGTACAGGTCCCCAAGGAAGCGGGTGTCCCACTGGGGATCGGTGAAGTCGTAGCGGATATCGCCCTCGGCGCCCCAGCGCCGCCAGAACGACAGCAGCTCGGTCGCCGCCTCGTAGCTGGGCTCGATGTCCCACAGCGGGTTGTGGGCTTTGTCGAAGAGGCCGGCCGCCGTGTCGTTCGCCTCGCGGATGGCGTCGAACGCGGCGAACAGCCAGTCACGGTTGTTCTTGGTCGGGTTCTCACGGAAGAACGCCTCGTGCCGGGCCTCGGCCTCCGCGAGCCGCTCTCCCGGGCCAGCGATGAACGGCTCGTCGATGAGGCCGTTGTCCTCGCAGAAGCGGACGAAGACGCAGGCCAGCACCCAGGCCGCGGCGGACTGGGTGACCCGTTCGTCGCACCAGGCCCCATACGTCGCTGCCGTGCGCCGGGCCTCCCGGGCGTGCTGGTACTCGGTCTCCAGGCGGACCCGGATCTCCTCCACGGACTCGGTACGCGCCCTCAGGTCGTCCTCCAGGGCCGTGACCTGCCGCTTCAGGTCCTTGAGCAGAGCCTCTGGGTCCACACCAGCCTTGACGTCCGTCACGTTCCGCTTCCTTCTCGATGCACTGCGTGCGCTGCGGTCCACCGCGGTCCCTTGCGCCAGGGCACCAATCCTGCCAGGTGGCGGAGGGCGGGCGGAGGCCACCCGGCATACCGAAACCGCTCCATTTCCTGCGATCACGCCGTTAAAGTGATCGTCGTGACGGCTCCCACCACTCCGAGTGTGCCGCCGCCGGCGTTCAGGGCGGCGAGCAGGCACCACTACGACACCGCGCAGCTGGCCGCCGGGAAACGGTTACGGATATCCGCCGACCACCTCGCAGGACTGGCCGCCGAGTGTGCGATCAAGGCCATCCTGCTCGACTACCTCGGGTCCGCCCTGACCGGCAAGGGGCGCCCCTTCCACCCGGACCTGAAGCATGAGGCGAAGGAACGGATGGAGCGCGAGGGGCTAAACAACCTCCCGCAGCAGGACTACATGCACGGTCACTTGCCTTGGCTGTGGGGCCAGTTGTGCGCCATCGCCGGGCGGCGGAGGGGCCGCGAGGTGGGTCCGCTGTTCACCCAGCTCATCGCCTCCAACCCGTTCCACGGGTGGGCCGTCGAGGGGCGGTACTGCGACGAGACGTCCATCACCGAGGCCGACCTCGCCTGCCATCTGCAAGCCGCATACGACCTCATCGCCGCTCACGAGCAGGCCCGCACGCTAGGAACCGGCACCCTCGCATGACTGCTGAACCCACTCGTTTCGACGAGGCCTGGCAAATCGCGTTCGACCATGCGGCACGAGCCGCCGAGGGCGGCCGGGACGTCGTCCTCGCACGTGACCTGCTGGGCCGGGTGTCCCTCCTCATCGACGATCGCGACGACCGGATGACGCCCGACGCTGCCGAACTGACGGCGCTGAGGGAGGAGTTCGCTGCGGCGACCCATCCGTTCACCGGAATCGACCCGGTGCAGGTCGCCAGTGTCCTCTTCGCCCCCGAGCTGTTCTTCGACGTGCCGGAACTGACCGAGGTCACACCGCGGACGGACGGCGCCGGCAGGGTGGCCGTCCTCGAACGCACCGTCGTCGGCACGGACTGGCTGCAGGACACCGCACCGAACGGCGTGGACGCCGAGGAGACGGTCGGGACCCGGCAGGACCGCCGCGTCGCCCTGTACGGGTTCAAGGGCGGTGTCGGCCGGTCCACCGCCACCACAGTGCTGGCCCGTCATCTGGCGGACCGGGGCCGCTGCGTCCTCGTCGTCGACCTCGACCTGGAGTCGCCCGGCGTCTCCAACCTGCTCGCCGATCCGGCAGGAATGCCCCGGCACGGCATCGTCGACCACCTCGTGGAGTCGGCCGTCGGCAACGCCGACGGCCTAGAGCTCGTCACCCGCACCTCGGTCCTCCCCTACAGCGGCAACGGCGAAGTGTGGCTGGCACCCGCCGGAGGTCTGCCCTTGGAGGGCAAGCCGTACGATTACCTCGCCAAGCTGAACCGCATCTACAGCGACCTCCCCCCGTCCGAACCTGGCGGCGCCCCGCGCCCGTTCGCCGTACGTCTGGAGGACGCCATCGCCGCCTGCGAGGACCAGGTCGCCGAGCTGTCGCGCAAGCCCGACATCGTGCTGCTCGACAGCCGCGCCGGCATCCACGACATCGCGGCGGTCGTGCTGACCCGGCTCAGCGGGCTCGCCCTGCTCTTCGCCGTGGACAACCCCTCCACCTGGGAGGGGTACCGGATGCTGTTGTCCGAGTGGCAGCGGCGCCCGGACCGCGCGCGCGAACTACGCGAGCGGATCCGGATCGTGGCCGCGATGTTCCACTCCGCCGGGGACATAGGGCGGCTGAGCACGCTACGCAAGCACGCGCACGAGATGTTCACGGAGACGCTGTACAACCTTCCGGACGACGGAAACGACGCCGAGCCCTTCCTCGCCCCGGACTGGCAGGAGGACGACAGGCCGTACGCCCCGATCCCCATCCTGTTCGGCAACGACCTGGTGGGGCTCGACCCGCTGCGCAGCAGGGCGTGGCCCGAGCTGCCGTTCGTGGAAGCCGCGTACCGGACGTTCGTGAACTCCGTCGAGCGTCTTCTGCCGCCCCCGCACCAGGAGGAGACGGCATGAGCGAGCCGACCGTCCACGACTACCGGACGCTGCTGACCCAGGCACTCGGGGCGCCGACCGACGCCGACACCGAGGCGCCGGACTTCCACACCCTATTCACGCCCTCGTCGCACCGCCTCGCCCTGGACCCGGACGTCACCGTCGTGCGGGGGTTCCGCGGCACCGGAAAGACCTACTGGGCCAAGGCACTCACCGACCCGGAGCTGCGCGGGGTCGCCGCCGACGCGTACATGATGCCGCGGTTGCGCCGCATCGAGGTACGGACGGGGTTCGGGACGGACCGGAGCAACAGTCCGGCGTTCCCCGACACGCGCACCATCCGCGGTCTCGTTGACGCCGGTGTCCGCCCCGACGAACTGTGGCCCGCCGTCGTGCTGAACGTCCTCGGCACACCCGCGGTACGGCAGCTCCCCAACTGGACTGAGCGTGTCCGCTGGACCAAGAAGAACTTTGAGGCGTACGGCGACGCGCTGCAACAAGCCGACCAGGAGACACGTCGCCGGAAGGAGACCCTGGTCCTGCTCTTCGACGGGCTGGAGCACCTGCACCCCGACCGCGGGCAGGCCGACCTCCTACTGTCCGGTCTTTTCCAGACGGCGCTAGAGCTGCGGCTCACCACCGGGACCCTGCGCGCCAAAATCTTCGTCCGTCCCGACATGTACGACAGCGCGCCCAAGATGTTCGCGGACGCCTCCAAGCTCGGCGCCAACGCGACCGACCTCATCTGGAGCCGTGAGAACCTCTACGGGCTCCTCTTCCACAAACTGGGCAACCACGACGGTCCGGAAGCGAAGAAGTTCCGTGAGGCGACCGGGGACTGGCGTGCGGAGGGCGACGGACGGTACCTGCCCCCCGTGGCCCTCCTCGCCGACCAGGAGCAGCAGGAGAAGGTCTTCATCACCCTGGCGGGCCCCTTCATGGGCAAGGACCGCCGCAAGGGCCACACCTACACCTGGGTACCGAACCACCTGCAGGACGGCAAGGGCCAGGTGAGCCCGCGCACCTGGCTCTCCACGCTGGGCAAGGCCGCACGCATCACCAGCGAGCGGTTCGCCGGTCACCCCGTCCCCCTGCACTACGACGCCATCCTCGAAAGCCTCAGCACCGCCTCGTCGGTTCGCATGGCCGAGCTCAAGGACGATCTCGGGTGGGCCGCACTCGCCCTCGAACAACTTGAGGGCGCACAGGTCCCGATGGAGGCGTCTCAGATGCACCACGCATGGCGTCTTGGATCGCTCGCTTCAAAGGTGCGTGCGCTGTTGGAAAGCGAGAAAGGCGGCAGCGGTCCACGCGACCTCGACAATCCCGTCGCGCTGCTCGAAGAACTCAAGGATCTCGGCGTCGTGACCAAGCGCGGCTCAGACACCATCGACCTGCCGGACATCTACCGCCTCGCCTTCGACATCAGCCGCCGGGGCGGCGTCCCCCGGATGCCCGTCTGAGTGGAGCCGCAACCGCTCCCGGGGAGCGCCCTTCGCTCAGCGTGCCTGTCGGCGTTGCGCGTTCCGCTCCGCCTGCGGCGGCTCCTCCCCTCTCAGCG
The DNA here is from genome assembly GCF_053601495.1 of Streptomyces sp. NPDC004721. Taxonomy (NCBI): domain Bacteria; kingdom Bacillati; phylum Actinomycetota; class Actinomycetes; order Kitasatosporales; family Streptomycetaceae; genus Streptomyces; species Streptomyces sp. NPDC004721. Next base: position 61,128 of record NZ_JBSGBZ010000034.1, on the reverse strand, counting down.
TGGCAAACACGAGGTTGCGCTGTCCGCTGAAGCTGCGGATGACCTGCTGGCGGACGAGGTCGGTACTCGTGCCGGTGGTGCCGATCTGGCCCGTCTCCACCAAGCGCGCGAACAACGTGTTGTCCAGATAGCCCGGGACGTTCTTGTAGCCGAACCGGACAGCGCCGCCTCGGCCGTCTTTCAGGCGACTGTCGTCGCACAGCGACTCGAACTGCCGGCGGGAGAAATACATCCCGTGGATCATCTCCGTCGTGTGCGGCAGCACGGACCGCGGATGACAGAGCTTGATCCAACTCGGGCTGGGGTCCAACCTCTGCTCGTCGGCCAGACCGGCGTGCCTCTCCGCGTACCGGTCCAGGCTCCTCATCCGCACCAGTTCCTTAGCGAGGTTCCGGTCGCTGTTCGGGTAGTAGAAGCCGCCTCGCTCGGCGTCGAGCTTCTTGTATTGCACGAGGACGAGGCTGTGGCGCGTGACGTTGTAGAAGATGATGTCGCAGCCGAGGGCCTGCTCCGCCGGGGTGCGGTTGGCGTTCGCAACCAGCAGCGTGCGGCCGTGTTCACGGAACTCACGCCAGGCCACATGGTTCGTCGCCTCGCTGAGCCACCCGAGCATCGCACGGGTGTCATGCGTGACGAGATGGTCCTCGAGTGCCGGCTGGTCGCTCAGCGCCTCGGAACGGACGGGAGGGTCCTGCGGATCCAACTCCATTGCGTCGAGCAGCTGGTCAGGATGGCGGGCTCCACCCACGAGGTCGAGGAACAACGGGGGCACCGTGTCGTCGTACAGCTCCTCGGCGGGCGGGTCCCATTCAGCCAGGCGAGGAGCCTGCATACCTGCCATGCGCGTCACGGCGAGGGTGGCGTCCCGCTGCAGGGCCACCTCCTGTGCGGCACGTGAATTCCCGAAGTTCCAGGGTTCGGTGGCTCCCTCGATCACCTTTACCGCTTCGGTGAGTTCGGGCCGGAGTTCCAGCAGCAGGGCACGTATCGCCTCGCCCGTGCCCTTGGTCTGCTGGCCCTCCTCGATCAGATGGCGCCGCTGTATAGCGGTGAGTCCGTCGAGGAGTCCATCGAGGGCGAGGGGCCTGCGCAGTGGACGCACGTGGGTGATGCGCAGCTGCTGCTCCTGGTCCTTCGCGCCTCGCCGACGAACGGACTTTCCCACACGGGTGATCTCGAAGCGCCCGTACCGGTCCATGGAAGCGATCAGGAGCAGGTGGCTTCCCTTGGACCACTGGTCACGCCGACGCGTGACCGTCCACTCCCAGTCGTGCCGCCGAGCTTGATGAAGCTGCTCGAGCTGCCTGAGGAAATCGATCTCGTAATCACGGCACTTGATGATCGCCACCATGAGCGTATTCTTGCCGGTCCCTCTGACAGATGAGGCTCTTTTCCCCTCCTACACAGGCTGCTTGAGGAACCCTCCGGCCAGGTAGGTCACCTCCCCGTCATTGCGCAGTGCCTGGACCGTCTGTCCATCCAGATGCGGGTCCTGGATGCTGGATTCCATCGGGCACAGGAGCCACAGGCCGTGCGGCCCCTCCGACGGCCGGCGGGCGGCTGCCTGAAGGGTGACCAGGAACGTACGGCCGCCCTCGTCCCAGTACCGGGCGATCAGACCCGCGTCATGGAGGAAGAGCACCGTGCGCGGCTCGGCGGACCGGGCGGCGAGGTCGTCGGCGACCCGCTGCCACACGACGCGGACGAACGTGGCGAGGCCCGGCTTCACCCGGCCCGGCGCGGAGGCCGCGTCGGCGCGCAGGACCGTCCGCCAGTCCTGGCCCTTCTCCTCAACTAGCTGCCTGAACTCCCGCAGGAACAGCGCCCCGAGGTCCACAGGCACCACCGGGAAGCGGGCGGCGATCATCTCGGCCGTGCCCTGCAGGCGGGCGGCCTTGACCGTCAGGGCGAGGAAGCCTCCGCGGCGGACGCTCTCGGCGAGGTGCTCGCGCAGCTCACCGTGCGGGTCCTCGGGCTCGCGGCGCACCACGGACCGGACTGGAGGCAGCATGCTGGTGACCGAGCCCGTGGAGGACCAGGGGCCGGTCGACCGCGGCAGCGGGGGGAGGAAACGTCCGGCCTCGTCGTCGTGCCGCAGGTCGAAACGAGCCGCCTGGAGCGCGTCCTCCAGCACCACGGGGGTCGGCTCGCGGCCGTCCGCCAGGACGTCCAGGTCGGGGAATCGGGCCCGTACCCGGGCGACGAGTTCGGCCGCGGTGATCCCCCGGTCCGGCCGCACACCCGCGCCGGCCTGCGAGATGCGCAGCGCGCGTTCCAAGCTCAGGTCACGCCGGTACAGCTCGAGGCGGGGGGTGTGGCGCACCACGGACGATGCCACGGCGGCGGCCAGCTGCACCAGACGGGTGTCGGCGAGCGGCGCGAAGCCCTCCGGGACGGGCACCGCGCGCAGCTCCCGCACCACTTCGGCGCGTCCCGGAAGGGGCTCCCGGCCGGCGAGCTTTTCCGCGGTCGCGCCCAGCTCCGCCGCGTAGTCGGCCAGTTCGCGGGGGTTCGGGTCGTCGGTGCCGGGCAGGGACTCGGACGCCAGCAGCACCGTGTCGCCGCGCCGGTGCACGGCGAGGCGGGGTTCGTGCCCCTCCTCCTCACGGGTCTCCGCCTCGACGGCGGCCCGGACGACCGCCAGTGACCGGGCCAGCACGCGCTCGGGGGTGTCGTCCTGCGCGCCGTGCAGGGCACGCAGTTCCTGCGCGGCCTGCGAGGCGGTCATCACGCGGCCGAAGGCGGCGACGATCTCGATCAGCTCGGTGCACACCGTCTGCAACCACTCGGCCTCGGCCCACCGCTTGATCTCGGTCCGGTGGTGGCGGGAGACCGGCGGCTGCTTGATGCCCAGGTGATCGGCTATCCGCGCCTGCACGGGCCAGGCGCCGAGCGGGGATAGACCACCGTCCTCGGGCGGTAGTCCGAGGGTGAGGCATACCACGTCGGCGCGGTGCGAGCCCTTGCGGCCGGGCGGCGGAGTCAGCAGGTCAACCATGTCGTCGATCGACAGGATGCCGGTGACCCCGGCCTGCGCTTCCTCGTCCTTGGCCGGAGAGGCGGCCTTGCCCCGCAGGGCGGCCACCCACTGGTTGCGGCGGCGGTTCAGCTCCTTGCGCACCAGCGGGCCGGCGCCACGGGCCTTGGAGATCACGGACGGCTGGACGTCCAGCAGCTGGCCGACCGTGGTGCCGCCGAGACCGGCGGCGACCGTGACCGCACGCGGCGACAGGCCGGCCAGCTCCAGCTCCGTGTGGGCGTCGGCGGCCAGCGCCGCCCGGTCCCGTGCCTGCTCGGTGTCCTCCGCCTCGGTACCCACCGTGGAGGGGGTAGTCGGCGGCCGGTCCGTGTCGGCATCCCGGAACACCTTCTGCCAGGCGTCCTTCATCTGCCGCAGCGTGTCGAAACGGTGCTCGATGTCACGGTGCAGAGCGCGCCGGAAGAAGGCGGTCAGGCCGGACTGCAGAGGCCGGTAGAACAGCTCACTGGCGATGTACAGCTCGGCGGACTCGTTGGTGAGCGGGTCGATGCGGCCGTCGCCCCACAGCGGCCGCTCGCCGCTCGCCATCTCGTGCAGGGTGACAGCCGCGGCGTAGCGTTCGGCGTGGTCGTCGAAGTGTGGGCGGCGCACGGACCCGAGGAACGGATCGAGATAGCCGCGGGTGCCGGCCTTCACGTCACGGTCGGAGGCGTCCGTCAGCGAGAAGTCGAACAGCTTGAGCTGCCAGGTAAAGTCCTTGCGACGCTGGATGCCGAGGTTGTCCGGCTTGATGTCGCGGTGCCGGACGCCGTGCGCGGCGAGCTGGTCGAGGGCGAGAAACAGGTCCTCGCCGAAGCACTCCAGTTCGTCGTAGCTGAGCTGTCCCTTGCCGCGCAGCCGGGCACCGAGGGACTGCTCACCTGCGTACTCCAGCTGCAGGACCGTACGGGAACCGATCTCGCGCAGGCCGTCCCCGCGCAGCTGGACGACGGCGCCTCCGCCGACCAGTTTCAGAGCGCGTTCCTCCGCGCGCAGCCGGTCGGCCTTCTGCTCGTCGAGGGCCACCTTGAAGACGCGTTCCTCGATGCGGATCGTGCCGTCGTCGTCCTCCACTGCGCGCTCTACGAGCAGGGCGCGGGCCGTGGCCCCCGTGCCGAGGACCCGGCGTACCGACCATTCCTCGTCCAGGGCCTGGCCGGGCAGTGCCTCCAGCGGGTCGACGGTCGGCGCCGCCACGGAGTCGGGCGCGGCACCGGCCCGTTCCGCCTCGTCGAGGAGGTCCAGGAACTCCTCCGCGGAACTGAGCCGGTCGTTGACGTCGGGGCGGGTGGCTTTGAAAACCAGGGCATCGAGCGCGTCGGAGACGCCGTCGGCGACCGCGAACAAGTGCAGCCCCGACTCGGTGCGCAGCCGTTCCTTGAGGACGCTGCGCTGCGGGGCCGGGGGCTTGCCGGTCAGGATCAGGTAGGAGACGGCGCCCAGGCCGAAGATGTCCAGGTCCCCGGGGTCCGGGAAGGGCTGGTCCGTCTCGGGCGCGAGGTAGACGTGGGCGGCGTCCTCGATCAGCGCCGCGTCCAGCGCGGAGCCGCCGATGGACCGGAAGAAGGTGGCGTTGCTGTCGAAGTCGCGGGCCGCGGTCTGCCAGTCGGTGATGCGCAGCTCGGGGTGCGCGCCCTCGCCCCGGAAGGACACGTAGACGGAGCGGGCCGCCAGCGCGCGGTGATACAGCGAGCGGCTGTGGGCGTACCGGACGGCCTCGGCGAGCTGGCGTACGAGGTCCAGGCGGATCTCGGGGGTGAGCTTGTCGCCGTAGGTGTCCAGGTACTGGTCCAGGCGCAGATCTGTGTGACGGTGGCGGAAGAGGATCGCCGGCCCGCCCTCGTGGTCGCGCAGCTCCATGGCGTCGGCGATGCCGCGGTGCGTGATGCCCTGGAGGACCTGGTACTCGCGGCGGGCCGCGCGCTCCGTCTTCTTGCGGTCCGCTTCCGTCGCACCCTGGCTGACCAGGTAGATGCGCACCCGGCCCTCTTCCTGGGCGAGACCGTCGTCCCGCTTGGCGAGGCGGTCCTCCCACGACGCACCCGCGTCGAGGGGGTGCGGCTCCATCTTCCAGGCGTCACCGAAACGCAGATGACCGGTCGACTGCCGGATGCCGATGGCCTTGAGCAGCTGCGGCAGCCGGTGCCGGGAGAACTCCTCCGTGACACGCCGCTCGGGACGCTCGGGGGGCAGTCCGAGGAAGTCCTGCCAGATACGGTTCAGACCGCTCGCGCCGTCGTCGCGCCCATACACGCGGATGCGCTGGACCTCGTCGAGGTGGCTGGCGAGGTCGGGGGCCGACAGGAAGACAGCCGGTTCGATGCGCGGGACCATCCGGTCGCTGCGGTAGAGCTTGCGGGCGGCCCACTGGAGCTGGCTGCGCAGTTCCTTGGACTTGAGGTCGTTGAAGTGCAGCGGGTTGTTAATGGTGCGGGTGCGGTCCTTGCCGCGGAAATTCCAGGTCGAACCGGTGTTGTGGAGCTCACCGGGGTGGCTTTTGATCTCGACGAGGAAGAGGCCGGCGGGAACGGCGATCAGCAGATCGCACTCGTTGACCCGGCCGGACTGGGCGGTGAAGGAGAAGGTCGCCCAGGCGCGGTACGGCTCGGCCGCGGGCATGAGACGCCTGATGTGGTCCAGCGCGTCCTGTTCCCAGGAGTAGGGAGAGGGACGCTCCTGGAACCACTGCTGGGCGGGCTTGACCGGTCCCGGCTTGGGCACGGCCGGACCGGGTGTCCGCCGCGGGTCCCCTCCCGTTGCTGCCACTGCGTCGGCCTCCTCACCGCTCCGTCCCTCGGGATCCGACAAATCCCTGGTGGAGCCTACCGCCATGGACTGACTGCGCGGTTTCTCGTGAGGCCGGCCACGCAACGGTGACGTCACGCCCGGAACAGTTCAAACGGGAGTCTGCTTCCACTTGCCAACAGCAGGTGCTGGCAGGCCACCTGGGAAACTCATCGAGAAGTACCCAGGGGGCTTCCCTCCTCCTGGTGCACACGACTGCGCACCACCATCACGGCTTGAAGTCACTCCATCAGTGCGAGCCGGAGGGCCGTTCCTTTCCCAAGGGCGAGCACTGATAGCGCACCCCCCGGCTGACCATCCTGAAGCGGTCGCGCCCCTGCGCCGAGAACGGATTCGGCAGGTCGAAGACGCGGCGTTCCTCCGGGACGAGGGCCGAGGTGATCAGCAGGATGCGGTAGCGGTTGCTCCGGGCATGGCGGCGGGCCGCGTCCACCTCGGACGGTCCGAGCTCGAACTCCACCCGCTCGGCGGCCGGGTCGCTCAGCGCCTTCACCTCGTACAGCCGGGTGGTGCCACGCCAGGTGACCTCGAAGTCGTAGCCCAGGGAGTCGGACGCCTCGTCGTCGCTGTTGACGACGGCCGCGTAGCCCGAAACCCACCGCACGTCGGGGTAGTGGCGCTGGAGCCAGGCGCGCGCGGCCACCTCCCCGACGAGGCCGATGGCAGACCGCTGGTCCTCGGAGGTCCGCTTCGTCTTCGCGACGACGATGCGCGACTTGGCGGAGGAACTGCCTCCGCTTCGTGGCCGGGGCACGCCGGCCACAGTGTCCAGGCGCACTCTGCCCGACTGTGCGAGGAAGGCCTCGTCGATGGTCTTCGAGGCGATGTCCGCGATGGTGGAAAGCTGGTCGCTTCCGACCCTGACCTCGGAGTCCCCGATGATGATCGTGCGCGGGGCGACGATCGTAGAACCATCGGAGCCCGGGGGCCGTGGCGCCGTCTGCGCGAAGTCCTTGTCGGTGAGACCCAGTGCCGCGGGGTCTGTGGCGTGCGGCATTCCGTCGGGCCATCCCACGGCGCGTTCCACCGCGTCGAGCAGGTGTTCCTCGCTCAGCGGCAGCAGGTCGCCCAGCCCGGTCCCGTCGATGTGGCTCCTGCATTCCATCAGCACCGCTCCGTGCCATCCGGCGGGCACCTGGACGCCGTGACGGCGGCACCAGGCGGTCACCAGGGGAGTCAGTACCGGGACGAGCGCGTCGAGTGCGGCCGTGTTGCGTGCCCGGAGCCGGTCGACGGGCTCGAGTTCGGTGGGCCGTTCGAGGTCGTCGTCAGCTCCGTGCGCCCGGAGCCATTCCCGCACCCTGTCGCGCATCGCCTCCTCGGACGGGGTGATGAAACGAGGAAGCCAGTCCGGGTCCGGCTGGAGGTCGTGGAGACTGCGGGCCGCGGCGTAGCCGGAGATGTCCTCACCTTGCTGTGCGGCGACGGCGTACCGCTCGCGGAGCCGGTCGAGGAGGATTCCGGAACGGGCGCGCACGAAGTCGCCGAAGACCTGTTCGTGACGGTCAGGGTAGTGGTCCGGGGAGTATCCGGAGCCGAGGGCGGCCAGTGCGGCGTTGAACTGCTGGAAGTCGAGCCCCAGTTCGTCCCTGAGCTCCGCCGGTTTCGTACAGGAGCGGGCCAGGGCCACCAGCTCCGCCGACGGCAGCGGCAGGTCGGGGGCGAGTCGGTCGATGATCCCGGCGAGTTCGCGCTCGCCGGCCGCACGGCCGAGGAGGCGGGCGGCCTCCTCGTTCCAGGTGTCGGCGGCCAAGCATGCCAGCACCGGACGGAGCAGTCTCACCGTGTCCTGCACGTCACCGGTGAGGTTGCGCCGGATCTCGGCGACCTTGGCCTCGGTCGTGTCCAGTGCCGCGGCGAGGACGCCGTCGTCGACGAGTGGCGGGGTACTGCCGCCGAAGCTCCGCTCGAGCTTGACGAGGACCAGTTCCAGCGCGTCCTGCAGCCATGGCCTGCCCAGCAGCTGTACGACGGCGGGCGTCGCCGCCTGCAGTTCGTCCCAGCCCTCGTCGCTCCTCCAGACGACTACCGTGGGGTGCTCGTCGTCCGGCAGCGGCAGGGCGCGCGTCGACGACGGTGGTTCGGCCGGCGTCCCGGAGATGGTGATCTCCACGTCGTCGGCGTGTACGACGCGGAGGGCGCGGAGCCGTTCGAGCGCGGCCCGGACACCGCGCTCGCTGCGGCGCACGAACGCCCCGGACTTGAGTTCCATGGCGAGCGCGACCACGGTGACTAGCCACTCCCGTCCTCTGGTGAACGGCGCCGCCTGTCCCGACGGCGTGATGGGGGCGCCGTCGCGATGACGCACCTGCACGTGGGTGGCCGACGTGCGCTGCGCCCTCAGCCCGTTCGCCTCGGCCAGGCGGACGACGGCGTCACCGGACTCCTCCGGGGCGACGAGGAGGGGATGCCCCGCCGGCTCGATGAGCGCTTCCTTCAAGGGATCCGCCTCGTCGCAGACGATGACAGGTGCTTCGTCGGCCGACGGGATGAAGGTGCCGAGCACATTGGTGCGACTGACCACAAGACGGACATCCTCACCCGGTATCCAGGGCCACCGGCCCGTCCGAGCGATGTGCGACCACGCCTGTTTGTAGTGCCGTTTGAAGGAGACACTGAGGTACTCGGGCACCTCACCCTTGTCGAGCACGTCAGCGAGCTGTTTCACCGCCGCCCCGGCGTGCTGCGGATCGTCCCACCTGCGGAGGCCGAGCCGGAGCATCCGCTCGACGACGCCCCTGTCGGCAAGCAGGCGTCGCGTCGACAGGGGCAACGCGGGAACGAAGGCCGGGAGTTCGCCATCGGTGCTGAACCAGGCCCGACGGGGTGCGACAAAGGACGGGCCGTCCGGCTCCTCCACGGGCAGCCAGGCCATGCTTCGGAGGTAAGAGGCCAGCGGAGTGGGCCAGACGTGCGCGTCCTTGAAAGGGTACGTGGGCCTGTGCACCGTGACGGTGAGAACCTCCTCGCCCCAGGTGCGGAGCCCGTGCATCAGCAGTTCGGCGAACTCGCGCCGGGCGGCGGAGCCGAGCCCGGCGACCTCAGTCGCTCCCGCCAGGTGGGCCGGCGCCTTCGTGAACTCGTACGGCGTGTACGGGTGTGCGAACTTGGTCCACCCGCTCCTGACGTCGGCGGACCAGGCTTCGGCGAGAGCATCCTCCAGTCCAAGGCGCACGGCGAGACCCGAGGGCCGCAGCTCGTAGCCTTGGCAGGCCCCGAGGCGTTCTCCGACGGCTCCCGGCCTCAGGCCGTCGCACACGCCGAGGGCCCCTAGGAACTCGGTGTAGGCCGCCCGGTCCCGGATCTGCGCGGGCCAGTCGTCGGGGCTGCTGATCCACTGGTCCCGCTGAGCGGCCAGGGCGGGGATCCGGGATCCCCCCTCGGCGAGGAACCGCTCCAGCCGCCGCGCCCCCTCAGTGCCCCAAGCCGGCGAGAAGGAACAGCGTGCGGCTCTGCCCCACCGGCCGGAGTCGGCCAGCGGCAGCCGGAAAGGGATGCGGGCTAGCCGTCGACGCTGCGCTTGGGTGAGCAGGGGGTACTGCCGGAAGGCGAAGGTGAGCGCGTCGCGGCTGAGCGCCTCCGAAGGACGGTCGGAGAGCAGGTCGTTCAGCGCGTCGAAGACGCGGTCCAGTTGATAGGGGCGCACCAGTTCGTTGCGCTCGAGAAATCCCCGTCCGGCTACGTCCCAGGAGATCGCCGGGTGGGTGAAGGAGATACGGCGCCGGAGCGCCTTGAGGTCACCCGGGACCCGGGTGGCCGCGTCACCATCCGCGATGTCGTCGGGCTCGGGATGGAAGAAGACAGTCGCGTCCTGCCTACCGGACCCGGCCCGGCTGCCGAGGGCGCTTCTCAGCCGCATGTCCTGGTCGAGGATGATACGCCGGCCCCGCAGCACCCCCTGGTCCCGGGCGAATGCATGGGACAGGTCACTGTAGAAGTCCGCCCACACCGAGCCTGCCGGTTCCGTACCACCAAGCAGTGACTGGGCCACGGTCTCGGCCCACTCGGCGACCAGCAGCGCCGGCGGACGGAAGGGCCTGGAGAGGACGGCTCTGCACAGCTTGTCCAGACGCGTGTGGCGGACAGGACCGACGGACGGGGTCAGCAGGTCGGCCCCGGCCCCCGTGAGTGCCGCGGTGGTGAGGACACGCCAGGAGCGCTTGCCGTCGGGCCGCCATCCGTAGGAGCCCTGCAGCGAGCCCCACGCCTCCCGGCCGTGCAGGGGCACGATCGGTTCGGCGGCGAGCTTCCCGCCCAGGGCGGCGTCCAGCCGGTCGGGTACGTCCCAACACATGAGGTCGAGAACGAGGTCCGCGGCGAGGAGATGCGGGGTCTGCGAGCGGATGCGCCTGCCCAACTCCACCGTCAATACGGCGAGTTGGTCGAGAAGGAAGGCGTTTAGGGCCACCGTCTCGCTGATGTCGAGGCGGGCCAGTTTGGTGAAGAACGGAGCATGGGCGTGGCCGGGGAACGGGGCGTGGACGCCTTCGGCCATCGGCAGGAAGGTGTACATGCGGCCGTGGGTGAGCGGCACGTCGAGGCGCAGCGCGACCGCCACCCATGCCTCGGCGTCCCAGTTCTCCCAGGCGGCGTCGATCTCGCGCGCTTGGACGCTGCGGCTGATCGCTCCGCTCAGGGCCTCGGGATCGAGAGTGCGACGCGCCAGCAGGTAGCGGCCCGCCTCGGCAAGATCGACCTCCCGTACCCAGTCGTTTTCACCTGCGGTGACCAGGTCCGATGTGCGCTCGGAACGCGAGAGAGCCTGCCGGAAAACAGTGTCGGAGCCGTCGCGCACCTCGACGAGGAGTTCGGCCACCCGGTCGAGGAAGAGCAGGAGCGGCGCCTCGCCGTTCACCATGTCCTCCGCCTGCGCCACAGCGAGTTCCCAGGCATGCCGGTCGCGCAGCGGCAGCCGTACGACCGTGGAGTACCCATCCTCGGCGAGTTCCTTGAGCAGGGGGTCGGTGACGTCGGCCGGTACCGGTAGTGCCAACGGAGAGATGTCCTCGATCACCCGGGCCGCGAGTGCCGGGTCGTCCACCAGGGTGCGCACGTCCTCGGGCCTGGCGAAGCGGAAGCAATAGCCGTTGAACACTCGGGAGTCGGGTGAGGACTTCGAGTAGATCTCCGGCCAGTCCGTCAGTTGCAGCACGCTGCGGAAACCGAGGCCCTTGTTGCCGATCCCCTCACCCGCCGCCTTGCTCGATAGGGCCAGCTCGGTGATGGCGCGGAAGTTCTCCTCGGTGAACACCGCCCCCTCGTTGGCGACGTAGAGGACGCCGCCGTCCTCCCGGGTGACCGCCAGGACGGCGATCCTTCCCGGGGAGGCTTGACCGAGCGCGTCGTGACCGTTCTGGACGAGTTCAAGGATCGTGCGGCCCTCGTACTCCTGGGCGGTATCCTCGCTGACGGACTTCAGGCTCTCGGCGAACCGCCATGTCCCGCCAGCGTCCCTGTAGATCTCGACTCGCCGCCGGGTCAGGGCGCGTACGGCCGCCCGGAACCCGTCGCCCTCCGCGGCATTCCACATCGATGTCATGACTGTTCCCCCTCGTTCGTGCACAGCCTGCGCCTGCGCCCGCCAGAAGCCTCCTGGCAGTGCCATCCAACCGAATCAGGGGGCATGATTTCTGGTGAATTGCACATGGCACACAGGTACCCGGCCGCCCTCACTGCTCCACTCGCATTCAAGCGGGCTGCTTCATCGCCTTCGCCGAGGTCACGGACCGCAAGCGAGCGCAATTCCCTTGGTGTGCGGCTCCTGCGACAGCCTGCAGCTCGCACGGACATCAGGCCGTTCGCTGTAAGGCATCGGAACGCGCCTCCGCCCTGTGGAACCGCGCCACCCGGCGCCTGCCGCCGAAGGCGCAGTGCCGGCGGATACCGCCTGGTCGCCACTACCTGTATACGCCGGGTCGTCGAGATGACGGCCATGCTGAAAGTAGAAGCGGCCGGCCTCGGTGACCTCCGCACACACCTCCCCGCCACGGCGCCTGACGCTCAGAAGCCCACGGTTGCATAGAGCATAGGCCGACCGCCAGTCACCCGGATCCCAGGCCGCGGGATCTTCACCGGCCGCGAGCCGTTCGAGAAGCGCGTGTTGCAGTTCGTTCAGGGCGGACCACCGATGCACAGACACCAGCCCACACCGCGCCCGAAGCCCTGCATGGAACCGAAAAAGTGGCTGCGGATAGTGGGAGTTCTCTGGGACTTTTCTGGGACCTCCGGCTGCATCAACGGATACGAGCGTGAAACTTCCGAAAGGCCATTTGCGCAGGTCAGCGGCCCACGACCGTCCATAGCAGCAGGTCACGGAACTGGCCGGTCTCTTCCGGGACATCTGACCGACGGTCGTCACGGTCACGTGCGGATGTGGCGCCGGCCCGCCGGCTCAGGTTCCAGCAGATCCAGGGCCTCCGTCCATCGGAAGCGGTCGGCGCCGCCCCCCGGCCTTCGGCCGGTGCGGTTCGTACGAGCCGAGCAGGACGCCCATCCCGGCCGGCCGTTCCAGGCTCTGCCGGTAGGCCGGGTGGGCGGCCTGAGCGGCCTAGGCAGCATTCTCCGGCCGTCCGGCCGCTCCCGGTGACCGACTGACCTTCTCGTCTCCCGACTCGGTCGGCGTGACCGCCTCATGCCAAGGCCCGCCAGGGACCACGCCCGTTCAAGGGAGAAAACGACCTCTCACGGCCGAAACGTACCCGACGCGCCTTACAGGCTGAGGCTCCAGCGGCCCGCGTGCCCGGTGAGCGCGACGGGGGACAGGGGGCGTACGTCGATGTTCCAGTACGTCGCCGGGGGCGCCTTGAGGGCGTAGACGAGCGCGGCCCGTACGACCGCCGGTTCGGCGACCGCGACGATCCGGCCGTCGTCCTCGACGGGCCGGGTGTCGAGCCAGCTGCCCACGCGCGAGATGAACGTGAGCAGGGACTCGCCGCCGTGCGGGGCCGAGCGCGGGTCGCCGAGCCAGGCGTCGACGGCGCCCGGTTCGCGGGCCGTGACCTCGGCGAGAGTGGCCCCGCTCCAGCGGCCCATGTTGCAGTCGCGCAGCGCGGGCTGCGCCAGCGGCATCAGCCCGAGCGCTTCGCCGGTATCCCGGCTGCGCGGGGTCGGCGAGCAGTAGCGCAACTCGGCGGCCGCGAGCGGCCGCAGGGCATGGGCGGCGCGTTGGACCTCGTTCCAGCCGGCCGTGTCGAGCGGCCGGTCGTCCTGGAAGCGCTCGGCCAGCAGCGGTGCGTTGCGCGCGGCCGTGAGGAGTGTGAGCCGAACGTGCATACGGCGATCGTGGGCCGCGTGGCTCTCGCGGTCAAGCGGCGGCTTCCGGAGGGGAGCACCCCGACCGTGCCGCCACCGCTCGCCATCAGCGCGGATCCGCGGTCAGGATGCGGCTGTGAGCCCCGCCACCTCGCTGGCCGCAACCCGCGCGTCGGTGAGGATGAGTGTCCAGCTGCGTGACACCGCCGACGTACAGCGGCGGACAACCGCGCACGAGAGCGGACCATCGCGGCAGCTGAGCGGCACACCAGGTCAAGGTCGAGCGCCCGGCCGAGTTGCTTCGGGACGAAGAGGTCCAGCGTCAAAGGCTCGCGCGGTCAGCAGGCGCCATGCCGGCTGCGCGAGTCCGACGCTCCTGCGATCAGGCCGGCGCAGGCATGAAACCACCTCGCGCGGTGCCCGAGGACAGCAAGGCGGACCAGTCGAGTGCCTCGGGCGGCGGTTCGGCGGGCACAGGTGGTTTCTCTGTCACGGGGACCCCCTCCCAACCGGCCCCGGAACGCACGTACTTGGGTACGTTGAGCGGGTACAGATGTCGCTTGCGAAGCCCGCCGCCATGATCGACAGGGCGGCGTGCCCGCAAGGGTAGCGAGACCGACGGGGACGTCCGCGCTCGCGCAGCTCCCGAAGGCATGGCGGATCCGGCGGTCCGCCGTGCACCTTCGGGGCCGGGACGGCACCCGCAGGCTTGACAAGGTCATTGACTACGCCGACCTCAGTTACTGTCTGGGGGCCCGAGCGTCGGGCGCAGTGACGAGGAAGCCGCCGCCGTGTCGATACGCGAGAACTTCGCCAAGCTCTTCAAGACCACGACCAAGACTCCTGACGGCGACCCGTTCGCGGTAGAGCGCACGTGCCAATGCTCGCCGGGGTGGCCCGACTTGGAGACGGCGGCGAACGGGCACATGCTCCCGGCTCAGCCCTCCAGCCACTACAGCGTTCTCACCAACCCCGAGGTCGGTCCGTTCGTCGCGCGCTGCACCGGTTGTCACGCTCGCTATCCCCACCCTTGGGTGATCCCGCAGGGCGCGCCGATGCCTTTCGACTGGGCTCGTGAGGCTCCGCCCACCGCGTGAGCGCCGAGCAGGCAGAGCCGAGCAGACGCGGCCCATGGAGTCCAGATCGTTCGTCCGCTCTTCCTGGGCATCGGCCCACGCCCGCTCCACGGCGTGGCCGACGGGATGGGAGCTGGGGAAAGTGGCGGGTGATGAACAGCGTCGAGCGCGGCTAGGAACCTGCCGGCCTCAGCCTCACCTGCTCAGCAGTATCGGTATTCTGCTCGGACGAAACCGGCGCTGTACCCATCGCTGTAGCCGCGGGAGTAGTCCCTGTTGGCGTGGCTGTAACCCCGATAGCCCCTGTGCATCCGGCAGTCATTCCGAGCGTCCTGGTAACCATCCCGGAATCCGTCGCGGAAGCCCAGTCGGTAGTCGCTCCGACTCTCGACCGCGCTGGCGTGGGTCTGGCTCGGCGTTGCCGCTGCTGCCGCCACCGGCTGCAGGCCAAGTGGGGCAAGGGCGAGGATGAGGGCCGAACCAGCAACGGCAGATCGCTTACAGAGCCTTGCGTTCATGACCGTACCCCTTTGCAACATAGGTCACATCGGTCACTTCTACCCTATTAGCCCATATGGGTCTCGCAACTTGCTGCCATCAGCGCCAGAAGCACATCCGCTCCACGGCGCAGTGGGCTGACGGCCTCGTATGCGATCAACAAGCGCGGATTACCGGCGGTCAGCGCCGGACCTCACTGGGCCATCGACCGAGGTGCAGTGCCGGTTGGACGACCTCGCAAGTCACCCGTGATCGACCTGATAAGGATGAGACCCTGGGGGTGGCGGTACAGCGGCGAAGTAACAGCAACCGGCCCCCCTCCGGCAGCACTCCCTCGTAGGACCGTCGCCCGACCGGTATGACCGTCACCGACCGATCCACATAGAGCATGTGGCCGGCGACGGCCCGCCCGGTGAAGTGGCCCTGCAGGCGGCCCGCCACCAGGCCCGCCGCGTCGTCGGGACCACGGCCGCGCTCAAGGCCGGCCGGGCCGCCTGATCCGTGCGGAACTCCGGACCCGCCGGTCCAGTCGATGGCGTTCGGGTCGGCGAGCCACGTGATTCCGTCAGACGTGCCGATCACCCCACCAGCTCCGGATCCGGATCGCGGTGGTGGAGGCCGCAGCTCCGGTCGGACCACGGTGTGGCCCCCAAGACTCCTCCCGGGCCACACCGTGGTCCATGCCGGTGTCAGGGGGCGATCTCCTTCGACACGCGCTCGCCGGAGGCGATCGCGCCGTCGAGGAAGCCGTAGTTGTCCAGGGACGTGTGCTCACCGGCGAAGTGCACGTTGCCCTCGGATCCGGGCTGGGCTCCCCACACGGTGGTGTGCTGGCCGACGCGGGGGCAGCTGTAGGCGCCCTTGGACCAGGGGTTGAGGTACCAGACGTCGCGGTATGCCTTGCCGTTGTACGCGGCCGTGACACCGGGGAAGATCGGTTCCATCTGGGACAGGAAGGTGCTGACCTGCGCCGCCGGGGCGGTGTCGAAGGTGGCTCCCGTCCAGCCGGTGGTCACGGCGGAACCAGCCGGGAACTGGCACAGGATGCCCTGGGGCAGCGCCTGGCCCACGGTGTCGTCCCAGACCGTCTGCAGGGTGTCGGGGTTGGTGTAGGCGACCCCGCCGTACTTCTGCGCCACCCACGGCCGGCTGGTGAACTGCACGTGGAGCTTGGCGTTGGCGCCCAGGTCCAGTTGCTGGATCGCCTTCGTCTTCAGCGCGGAGAAGCCGGACTTGGTGAGGTCGCAGTCGCGCAGTGTCGTGAAGGGCAGCGCCAGGACCACCTTGTCCGCGACCACGTCGGAGACGGCAAGGCCGTCGCTGAAGGTACAGGTGACCGTCCCGTCGGCGTTGGAGCGGAGCGCGGTGAGCTTCTTGCCGTACTGCACCGTGCCGGCAGGCAGTTGGCTGATCATCCCCGAGACGAGTTGGTCGTTGCCGCCGACGATCGAGTACTTCTCGTCGTCGCCGGCGAGCGGGGCGAGGGAGCCCGGTGTGTTCCAGCCCAGCAGGTAGATCAGGTTGAGCGCGGGCTGCATGCTGGGGTCGAGGCCGTACTCGGAGAGCACATTGGACTGCATCAGCTTGGCGAACCGGCTGCTGAGGCCGCCCGGGACGTTGGCGGCCAGCCACTCGTCGACCGTCATCAGGTCCAACTGCCGGCCGCGCGCGGTGTAGTTGTCGTAGGTCTGCGGGTAGGGCGCGGCGGCCAGTTCGGCGGCGAACTTCGGCTGCACCGTCTTCCAGTCGGCGTTGGCCTCCTTGGTGCTGTAGAGCGCCCCGTCGATCCAGTACTTGTCCCCGTTCGGTGGCGTGTTGCCGCCGTTGACGTTGCGCAGGGTGAGGCCGAGCGAGGCCGCCAGGTTACGGGCGGCGGTGTGGTCGGTGTTGATGAAGGCGCCGCCGTGCTCGACGACGTGGCCCGCGTCGAAGAAGCCGCGCAGGCTCCAGCACCGGCCGCCGGCACGGGTGTTGCCCTCGTAGACCGTGGCGGCGATGCCCTTCCTGCGGTACAGGTCGTGGGCGGCCCGCAGGCCGGCCAGGCCGGCTCCGACAACGACCACTCTGGGTGCGGTGGCGGCGTTGGCCGCGGGGGCCTGGAGCAGCGAGCGGACGCCGAGCCCGCCGGCCGCGGCGACCGCCAGGCCGCCCGCGGCGCCGCGCAGGAACTGCCTGCGGCTCGCGCCCTCGGCAGCGGCGGCGGCCCGCCTGCCCTGGATCTCTTCCACCGGCACGCCGGTGCGGGCCGCTTCGTGGTGTGCCGAGAACATCGCGCGCATGTGGGTGCTGAGACGGGTACGACCCTGGAAACCTGCCATGCCGAAGTCCTTGCCTGTGATGGGGAGTGGTGCCCGGCGGCTGGGGCGCACGAACCGCCGGTCTGGGGACGCGTGGGGGGGGTGGGACGTGCGTGACGCCGTGCGTGCGGCACGGCTGGGAACGGGATGCGGCGGGAAGTCAGGGGAGCGAGCCACTCGGCGGCCGGACGGTCGCGGCAGCGAGAGATTCAGCGGCGGGGCGTTTCCTTCGCCTCGTCGTGGGACGGGGCCCCGTCGGTGTGAGCGGCGGATGCGTCGGTGGGCGCCAGGGTGGCCCGGTCCTGGACGCGGCGGCGGTACTCCCACAGCACGACCGCCGCGGCCAGTACGCCCAGAGCGATGGCCAGTTCCCTGAAGCCGCCGTAGCCGGTGATGGAGAAGCCGGTGGCGCCGACGACCAGGATGACGGCCAGCAGGGCGGTGAGGAACCAGGCCAGCGGCACGAAGACGTCGGGGAGCCGGATCGGGCGTGCCAGGTCGGGGCGGTCCCGGCGCAGCAGCGCGAAACCGGAGATCGCCAGGATGTGGGTCAGGATGTAGCCCAGGTTGCCGGTGACGATGATCGCCAGCGGCGTCTTGAGCACCACCAGCACGATCACGTTGATCACCAGGGCGACGGTGAGCGCGCGAGCGGGCACGCCGCGCCGGTTGAGCACGCCTACCTGACGGATGGTCACACCCTGTCGGCCCATGTCGTAGAGCACCCGCGAGCCGTCGGCCAGCCCGGTGATCATGATGAGCAGCAGTGAGGCGATGAGGAACACGATCATCAGGTCGGCGGCGCCGCCGACCAGGTCGTGGAAGGCGCCGACGTAGAAGGCGGTGGGGTCCTCGCCGATCTTCTTCTCACCGACGTAGCCGGAGAGCGCCAGCGGCAGCACGATGAAGACGCCGAGGCAGAACAGAACTCCCGCGCGAAGCGCCCGGGAGGTGTCCCGCACGGTCTCCTTGTACTCGGGGGCGAAGGTCGCGCACACCTCCACGCCGAAGGAGGTCCAGGCCATGATGTACAGCCAGACCAGGGCCTCGCGGAGCCCGCTCGTGCCGTGCAGGTTCCAGTGCAGGCCGGCCGTGCTCCAGTCACCGGAGAGGAACGGCCCCACGATGAAGACCGCGAGCGGGATCAGCAGGATCCCGCCGGTCACGTAGACCACCCACATCGCCGCGTGCAGGCCGTACATCGCGGCCGCGTACAGCAGTCCCATGACGACGAGTCCCACCACGATCGGCAGGCTCAGCTCCGCCACGCCCAGGTCGAGCGTCCAGGTCTGATCGGGGAACCACTGCGCCTGCACCAGGGAGCCGATGATCCCCGCGTACACCGACAGGGCGGTCGTCCAGGGAAGCCAGTAGCCGATGCCGGCCAGGGCTCCGACGACGGGGGCGCGGCTGCGCCAGCCCTCGGTGGCGTAGTGCGCGATACCGCCCGAGGAGTCGGGAAACATCGCGGCCATCTCGGTGTAGATCCAGTTGGTGGCGGTGGCCAGCACCATGGACACCGTCCACAGGGCGATCGCGCCCCATGCGCCGAGCCCTCCGATGGAGGCCCCCAGGGACGCGATGAGCGCGGCCGGCATGGTCAGCGACATGGCAAAGCCGTCGTACCAGCGCATCTTCTTGGCAAGGGCGGGTTGCTCGGACATGGGTGTCTCCTTCGGATGGAGAGCGGTGACAGAGCCGGAGGGAGGAGCGGAGCAGGGAGAGCCAAGAGCAAGAGCCAAGAGCAGAGAGCCAGGAGCAGAGAGCCGGGGGGAGAGCGGGGAGGCGTACCCGGGGCGGGGTCCTGGCCTATGAGCCCCGCACCGTAGGGCCACTGATTTCGCAGTGTCAATGGCTTGAGCCTGCTGATTCAGCAATCAACTGGCCTTTGGATTGCGGGTTCCGACCTATTGACAGCCTTTCACTGCCCACCCGATGGTGTGGGCACCACTCCCCCTCTGCGCTCCCCCCGTTACGACCAGAAGGGTTCTTCATGTCTGCCGTGCACCCGTTCTTCGTCAACGGCGACTACGCCGACAGCACCGGTACCGAGACCTACGACGTCGTCAGCCCGGTCACCGGCGCGCGCATCGGTACCGTCCCGCTCCCCTCCGCCACGGACCTGGACGCCGCGGTGAAGGCCGCGAACGAGGCGCAGCAGGCCTGGGCGAGGGTCAACGTCTGGAAGCGGGCGGAGATCTGTCACCGTGTCGGCGACGCGCTGTCCGCCCGGGTGGATGAACTGGCCCGTCTGCAGACGCTGGAGCAGGGCAAGCCGCTCGCCGAGTCGGTCGCCGACGTCGAGGAGGCGGCGCAGCTGTTCCATCTGCACGCCGAGGACGCGGTGCGGCTGCACGGTGAGACGATGCCGTCCACGGACAGCACCAAGCGGATGTGGACCTTCTACCGGCCGGTCGGCACCTGGGGCATCATCACGCCCTGGAACTTCCCGCTGCTGATGCTCGCCGAGTTCGTCGCTCCCGGCCTGGCCACCGGCAACGCGCATGTCGTCAAACCGCCGGCGAACACCCCGCTGACCGTGCTGAAGGCCATGGAGGCGATGGTCGAGGCGGGAGTGCCGGCGGGCCTGGTGAACGTCCTGCCCGGCGAGGGCGCGGCCGGGGACATGCTCGTGCGCCATCCCGGTGTCGACGCCATCGGTTTCATCGGCTCCTCGGCGACCGGCGCGAAGGTCGCTGCCGCCGCCGGGCTCAAGCGCTCCCTCATGGAGTGCTCGGGCAACGGTCCGCTGGTGGTGCTCGCCGACGCCGATCTGGACGCGGCGGCCCGCGCAGCGGTGTACGGCGCGTACCTGTGCTCCGGACAGGTGTGCTGTGCCACGGAGCGGGTGGTCGTGCACGCCGACGCGCACGACGGCTTCGTCGAGGCCGTGCTCCGCGCCGCCGAGGACGTCGTTCTCGGCGACCCGTTCGACGCGGCGACCAACCTCGGCCCGCTCAACAACGAGGGGGTCGCGGCCAAGATGGACCGGCACATGGCCGACGCCCGGGAGCGTGGTGCGCGGATCCTGCTCGGCGGGCAGCGCCGCTCCGGCCAACCCACGGATCTCTACTACGAGTTCACCGTGGTGGACGGGGTGCCCGAGGACAGCGTGCTGTCCCGTGAGGAGTCCTTCGGTCCGGTCGTGCCGATCATCACCGGCGGCAGCGACGACGAACTGCTGAGGATCGCCAACGACGACGAACTCGGCCTCCAGGGTGCGGTGTTCACGCAGAGCATGGCCTCGGCGTACCGGTTCGTCGAGGAGTTGGCCGTCGGTCAGGTCGTCGTCAACGACAGCACCTGCTTCTGGGACGTCAACATGCCGTTCGGCGGTGCGGGCAACCGCGGTACCGGCTGGGGCCGGATCGGCGGCAAGCACACGCTGCTCGACATGTCCGACCTCCGTACGGGCGTCATGAGCCTCTGATCCGGGCTGGTGACCGGCCTACTCCGCGGCTCCATACCCGGGACCGGCCGGACACGGTGGCCGTCCCCGCGCCGAGGGGGCTGCCACCGGCCCGGTCCACCTCTTGGTCGCGACCTCAGGAGCAGCCGTATGTCCTCCCCGAGCCCGCTCGACGACATCGACCGGCGCATCATCGCCATCCTGCAGACGGACGGACGTCGCGCCTACAGCCTGATCGCCTCGGACGTGGGCATCCCGGCCTCCTCCGTGCGCTACCGGGTGCAGCGACTGAAGGACGCCGGGATCCTGCAAGTCGTCGGCATCGCCAACCCGCTGACCATCGGGTTCGACCGGCTCGCGATGATCGGCATCCGGGTACGGCCCGGTACCGCCCCGTCGGTCTGCCGGGCGCTGCGGGAGCTTCCCGAGACCGCGTACGTCATCATGACGGCGGGCGGATTCGACATCATGGCCGAGGTGATCTGCCGGGACACCGCGCACTTCACCGACCTGATGACGCGACGCCTCCATCTGATCGACGGGATCGTCGCCACGGAATCCTTCTTCGTGCTGGAGGTGCACAAGCTGGCGTACGGGTGGGGCGTCGGCGAGGTGGAGACCTCAGTCCTCGACGCCCCGGGTCCTCCCGACGACGCCGGTATCGACCAGCGGGCCGACCGCTGACCGACGGCCGTCGCCGCACGCCCGGGCTGCCCGGCATCCCGGGGGTGCCGGGCAGCCGTGCGGGGGCTCAGTCCGCGATGAGCGTCACGTCCTGCCGGCGCGTGGCGTGGATGTGCGGCAGCGGCAGGCCGCTGTGCGGGCGCAGTTCCACGAGGGCGGCCTCGACGCGGGCAGGGCCGGGCGTGAGCCGGTTCGGCGTCACGGTGCCGGAGTCCTGCCAGTGGTGGTAGGCGCCGTCGCACACGGCGTGGGTGCCGCCGATGCCGTAGCGGGTGGCCGACGGTTCCTGGCTGATGGCGGCGCCGACGAAGGTCAGGCCGTTGGCATCGAAGCAGCGGTAGGTGCCGGAGACGGTGACGGTGCCGTCCACCGACAGGCGGGCCGTCCGGTCGATGGTCAGGTCGTCGCCCGGAGCGGCGGTGGCGGGCGCGCTCAGCACGAGCACGGTGGCCGCCGCCGCGCCCAGGGCACCGAGTACGGGACGCAGGGGCATGGAAGAACCTCCCGGGTGGCTGGAACAGGAGCTTCCACTCGTACCCGGCGCCCTCGGCGGTGACCGTGACCCTCACCCTCCGGCGGCGCGTGCCCGTCGACCACTTGGCCGACACCACCTGATCAGCCGTCGCCCAGCA
Source organism: Streptomyces sp. NPDC004721 (assembly GCF_053601495.1). Lineage (NCBI taxonomy): Bacteria > Bacillati > Actinomycetota > Actinomycetes > Kitasatosporales > Streptomycetaceae > Streptomyces > Streptomyces sp. NPDC004721. The sequence goes on along the minus strand of NZ_JBSGBZ010000034.1, from coordinate 39,457 downwards.
CCGCGAAGCCGTCGAGCTCGACCAGGGCACGCTCGTCCCACAGCCGCACGATCCCGACCACCGCCATCGCGGGATAGTCACGTCCGGCCAACCGGCGCCACACGCGGCCGAGTTCGGCGGCCTGGACGCGGTAGGCGGCGACATCCGTGGTGTACACGGTGACCCGGGCCAGGTCCGACGCGGTGCCGCCGGCCGCCGCGAGCGCGGTCAGCAGGTTGGTCAGCGCGTGCTCGAACTGCTCGGGCAGGGTCTCGCCGACCACCTTTCCGTCGGCGTCGAGTGCCGTCTGACCCGCCAGGAACACCAGCCGTGAGCCGGTGGCGACCACCGCGTGCGAGAAGCCGGTGGGCGGGGACAGCGCGGGCGGGTTGACACGGTCGGCGGTCACAATGCCTCCACGGGAGTACACGGCTCGACGATGGTCACAGGGCCTCCCCGCGCGTAAACGGCTCGACGACGGTCACAAGGCCTCCTCCGGCGGACACGGTTCCACGACGGTCACAAGGCCTCCTCCCGCGGCCGCGGCCGACGTTCGCAAGGCCGGTCACAGGGCCTCCCCGGACTCGCGCAACCCCGCGTACAGCTCCTTCGCGATGATCCCCCGCTGCACCTCGCTCGCCCCCTCGTAGACCCGTGGGGCCCGCACCTCGCGGTAGAGGTGTTCGAGCAGGTGGCCGCGGCGCAGGGCGCGGGCGCCGTGGAGCTGGACGGCGGTGTCGACGACGTACTGCGCGGTCTCGGTGGCGAGCAGCTTCGCCATGGCGGCGCGTCCGGGTACGCCGGGGGCTCCCTCGTCGTACGCCGTCGCCGCCGCGTACACCATCAGGCGGGCCGCCTCCGTGCGCAGGGCCATCTCGGCCACCTGGTGGGCGACCGTCTGGAGGTCCCTCAGCTTGCCGCCGAAGGCGTCCCGGCGGGCGGTGTGGGTGAGGGTGGCGTCCAGCGCCGCCTGCGCCATGCCCACGGCGAAGGCGCCGACGCTGGGGCGGAACAGGTTGAGGGTGCCCATGGCCACCCGGAAGCCGCGGTCGGTCTCGCCGATCACGTCCTCGGCCGTGACGGGGACGCCGTCGAAGTCGAGCGCGCCGATGGGGTGCGGCGAGAGCATCTCCAGCGCGGTGCCGGTGAGGCCGGGGCGGTCGGCGGGCACCAGGAACGCGGTCACGCCACGGGAGCCCGCGTCCGGTGTCGTCCGCGCGAAGACGGTGTAGAAGTCGGCCTCGGGGGCGTTGGAGATCCAGCACTTCTCGCCGGTGAGCCGCCAGCGGGAGGGGCCGTCCGGGCGGGCCGCCAGCGCCAGTGCCGCCGCGTCCGAGCCCGCGCCCGGCTCGCTCAGGGCGAAGGCCGCGACCGCGCTTCCGTCCGTCACCCGCGGCAGCCAGTGGGCGCGCTGGGCGGGGGTGCCGTGGGCGTGGACGGGGTGGGCGCCGAGGCCCTGGAGGGCGAGTGCGGTCTCGGCCTCGGCGCAGGCGTGGGCCAGGGACTCCCGCATGAGGCACAGGTCGAGGGCGCCGGAGGTGAACAGGCGCTCCAGCAGGCCGAGTCGACCCAGTTCGGCGAGGAGCGCGCGGTTGACGTGGCCCGGCTCGCCCTTCTCGGCGAGCGGGCGCAGCCGGTCGGCGGCCAGGGCGCGCAACTCGGCGCACCAGGCCGCCTGTTCCGGTTCGAGCGAGAATGCGGGCATTCGCCGGTCCCCTCTCTGCCGGCCGACCGGAGCACGATCCACCGTATCGCGTGCTGTTGACTGTCGTCACCAACACGATACGCTCCTTGTGCGAGCCCACCACGACAAGGGGGCGAACCGGCCATGGACACCTTGGACTCCGGCAGGGGCGGCACCGCGCGGCCGACGGCCTCGGCGCACGTGGACACCTTCGCGCGCGACCACCTGCCGCCCCCGGACCAGTGGCCCGAGCTCCGCTTCGACCTCCCGGAGCTGCGCTACCCGGACCGGCTCAACTGCGCGGCCGAGCTGCTGGACCCCACCGACGCCGGGCGCACGGCGTTCCGTACCGCAGCCGGGGAGACGTGGACCTACGGCGACCTGCGCGCCCGCGTCGACCGCATCGCGCACGTGCTGACCGTCGACCTCGGGGTGGTCCCCGGCAACCGGGTACTGCTGCGCGGCCCCACCACCCCCTGGCTTGCGGCCTGTTGGCTGGCCGTGCTCAAGGCGGGCGGGGTCGCCGTCACCGTGCTGGCCCAGCAGCGCCCGCACGAGCTGAGCACGATCTGCGAGATCGCCCGCGTCCGGCACGCGCTGTGCGACATCCGGGCCGTGGACGACCTGGCCAAGGCGGAGGTGCCGGGGCTCGCCGTCACGACGTACGGCGGTGACGCCCCCGACGACCTGCTGCGCCGTCCGGCGCCCAGTACGCCGTACCCGGCCGTGGACACCGCCGCCGACGACGTCGCGCTCATCGCCTTCACCTCGGGCACCACCGGGCGGCCCAAGGGCTGCGTCCACTTCCACCGGGACGTGCTGGCCATAGCGGACACCTTCTCCCGCCATGTGCTCAGACCGCACGCGGACGACGTGTTCGCGGGCAGCCCCCCGCTCGGTTTCACCTTCGGGCTCGGCGGGCTCGTGGTCTTCCCGATGCGCGCCGGCGCCTGCGCGCTCCTGCTCGAACAGGCCCATCCGCGGCAGTTGTTGCCCGCGATCGCCGAGCACCGGGTGTCCGTGCTGTTCACCGCCCCCACCGCGTACCGCGCGATGCTCGACGCGCTCGACTCCCACGACATCTCCTCGCTGCGGCGCTGCGTGTCCGCCGGGGAGAACCTGCCCGCGGCCACCTGGCACGCCTGGCACGAGCGGACCGGAGTGCGCATCGTCAACGGCATCGGCGCCACCGAGTTGCTGCACATCTTCATCTCGGCGGCGGACGAGGACATCCGGCCCGGCACGACCGGAGTGCCCGTACCGGGGTGGCACGCGCGCGTGCAGGACGAGCACGGCGAGCCGGTGCCGGACGGAGTGCCGGGGCTGCTCGCCGTCCAGGGGCCGGTCGGCTGCCGCTACCTCGCCGACCCGCGGCAACGCGTGTACGTGCGGGACGGCTGGAACGTCACCGGGGACACCTACGTGCGCGAGCCCGACGGCTACTTCCGTTACGTCGCCCGCGCCGACGACATGATCATCTCGGCCGGGTACAACATCGCCGGCCCAGAGGTCGAGGACGCCCTGCTGCGGCACCGGGACGTGGTGGAGGCGGCGGTCGTCGGGCGGCCCGACGAGGACCGCGGGCAGGTCGTGGTCGCCTACGCCGTCCTCAGGCAGGGCGCGCCGCGGGACGCGGAGGCGCTGCGCGCGTACCTCAAGTCGGAGCTGGCCCCGTACAAGTGCCCGCGCGAGATCGTCTTCCTGGACGCGCTGCCGCGCACGGCCACCGGCAAGCTCCAGCGGTTCCGGTTGCGCGCCGACGGCGTAGAGCGGTGACGCCGCACGACGGTGACAGCGCGCGCATGACGGTGCTCGGCGGTGACCGCGGGCGGCGGCGTCGGTGACCTGCCGTGACGGTGACCAGCAGTGATGCCGAAGACCTAAAATGATCAACGTGTCCGAGCAGCAGGCGCTACACGCCCCGAGGTCCCTCATCGTCACGCTCTACGGCGCCTACGGCCGCTTCGCGCCAGGCCCGGTGCCCGTCGCCGAGCTGATCCGGCTGCTGGCCGCCGTGGGGGTGGACGCGCCGTCCGTGCGCTCCTCGGTGTCGCGGCTCAAGCGGCGCGGGCTGCTGCTGCCCGCCCGCACCGCACAGGGCGAGGCGGGATACGAACTGTCCGCGGAGGCACGGCAGTTGCTCGACGACGGCGACCGCCGGATCTATGCCACGGCGCAGCCCGGGGACGAGGAGTGGGTGCTCGCCGTGTTCTCCGTGCCGGAGTCGGAGCGCAACAAGCGCCATGTGCTGCGCTCCCGGCTGGCCGGGCTCGGCTTCGGCACGGCGGCACCCGGCGTGTGGATCGCCCCGGCCCGCCTGTACGAGGAGACCCGGCACACGCTGCGGCGGCTGGACCTCGACCCGTACGTGGACTTCTTCCGCGGCGAGCACCTGGGCTTCACGCCGACCTCGGAGGCGGTCGGGCGGTGGTGGGACCTGGCGGCGATCGCCGCGCAGCACGAGGCGTTCCTCGACCGGCACGCTCGCGTGCTGCGCGCCTGGGAGCAGCGCGCGGACACGCCACCGGAGGAGGCCTACCGCGACTACCTCCTCGCCCTGGACTCCTGGCGCCATCTGCCCTACGCCGACCCGGGCCTGCCCGCGCGGCTGCTGCCCGCCGACTGGCCCGGCGCCCGCTCGGCCGCCGTCTTCCAGGGGCTGCACGAGCGGCTGCGGGACACGGGCGCCGAGTTCGCCGGGCTCTGACGCCGGTCAACCACCCAGCGCCAGGCGGGGCTTGGGCGCGTCCGTGCGGCCCGTCTGCGGGCGGCGGCTGCCCGCCCGGTAGGGCGCCGGCCAGACGGCGGCCGGGCCCGTGTAGCCCTGCTCGGCGGCCGCGTGCAGCGTCCAGTGCGGGTCGTACAGGTGCGGGCGGGCCAGCGCGCACAGGTCCGTACGCCCGGCCAGGATCAGGGAGTTGACGTCGTCCCAGGAGGAGATCGCGCCGACCGCGATCACCGGTACGTCCACCTCGTGGCGGATCCGGTCGGCGAACGGGGTCTGGTACGAGCGCCCGAACTCGGGGCGTTCGTCGGCCACCACCTGCCCGGTCGACACGTCGATCGCGTCGGCGCCGTGCGCGGCGAAGGCGCGGGCGATCTCCACGGCCTCGGCGGCGGTCGTACCGCCCTCGGCCCAGTCGGTGGCGGAGATCCGTACGGTCATCGGACGCTCCTCGGGCCACACTCCGCGTACGGCGTCGAAGACCTCCAGCGGGAAGCGCAGCCGCTTGTCCAGTGAGCCGCCGTAGGGGTCGGTGCGCCGGTTGGTCAGCGGGGAGAGGAAGCCGGAGAGTAGATAGCCGTGGGCGCAGTGCAGTTCCAGCAGGTCGAAGCCGGCCCTGGCGGCACGCCAGGCGGCGGCGGTGAACTGCTCGCGGATGTCGGTGAGCTGGGCCCGGGTGACCTGGCCCGGGATCCGGCCGTCCGGCCGGTAGGGCAGCGGGGAGGCGGCCACCAGCGGCCAGTTGTCCCGTGGCAGCGGCTCGTCCATGCCCTCCCACATCAGCCGGGTCGAGCCCTTGCGTCCGCTGTGGCCGAGCTGCACGCCGATCGCGGTGTCCGGGGCCTGCCGGTGGACGAAGTCGGTGATCCGCCGCCAGGCGTCGGCCTGCCGTCCGGTCCACAGGCCGGCGCAGCCCGGGGTGATCCGGCCCTCGGGGCTGACGCAGACCATCTCGGTCATCACCAGGCCCGCGCCGCCGAGGGCCCGGGCGCCCAGGTGGACGAGGTGGAAGTCGCCGGGGACGCCGTCGGTGGCCGAGTACATGTCCATGGGCGAGACGACGACCCGGTTGCGCAGGGTCAGTCCGCGAAGCCGGAACGGGGTGAACATCGGCGGTGTCCCGGGCGGGCAGCCGAACTCGCGCTCCACGGCGTCGGTGAAGCGGGGGTCGCGCAGCCGGAGGTTGCCGTGGGTGACGCGGCGGCTGCGGGTGAGCAGGTTGAAGGCGAACTGGCGGGGCGGCTGGCCGAGGTAGCGGTCCAGGTTCTCGAACCACTCCAGGCTGGCCCGGGCCGCGCGCTGGGTGGAGGCGACGACCGGTTTGCGCTCCTCCTCGTAGGCGGTGAGCGCCTCGGGCAGGGACGGCTGTTCGTCCAGGCAGGCGGCGAGCGCGAGGGCGTCCTCGACGGCGAGCTTGGTGCCGGAGCCGATGGAGAAGTGCGCGGTGTGGGCGGCGTCGCCGAGCAGCACCAGGTTGCCGTGCGACCAGCGCTCGGTGACCACCGTGCGGAAGGTGGTCCACGCGGACTTGTTGGAGCGCAGCGGCCGCCCGCCGAGCGCGTCCGCGAAGATCTTGGCGCAGCGCTCGACGGACTCCTGCTCGTCCATGGTGTCGAAGCCGGCCGCGCGCCACACCTCCTCGCGCATCTCGACGATGACCGTCGAGGCGCTTTCGTCCCGCGGCCCGGAGGGCCTCGTTGAGGGGTGCTGGTCGGGCGACGGGCGGGAGTAGGGATAGCCGTGCAACTGCATCACGCCGTGCTCGGTCTCGGCGATCTCGAAGCGGAAGGCGTCGAGGGCGAAGTCGGCGGCCAGCCAGATGTAGCGGCAGCGGTGGCCGGTCACCCGGGGCCGGAAGACGTGGGCGTAGGCCTCGCGGGTGGCGCTGTGCACGCCGTCGGCTGCGATGACCAGGTCGTACGTCCGCGACAGCCGCTCCGGGTGCGGCGCCTCGGTGCGAAAGCGCAGGTCGACGCCGAGCGCGCGGCAGCGTTCGTGCAGGATCCGCAGCAGGCGCCGTCTGCCGAGCGCGGCGAAACCGTGGCCGCCGGAGGTGTGCCGGGTGCCCCGGTGCACGATGTCGATGTCGTCCCAGCGCACGAACTCCCGGCGCAGGGCCTCGTACACCACCGGGTCGGCGTGTTCGATGCCGCCGAGCGTCTCGTCGGAGAGCACGACGCCGAACCCGAAGGTGTCGTCGGGCGCGTTGCGCTCCCAGACGGTGATCTCACGGGCCGGGTCGAGCCGTTTCAGCAGGGCCGCGGCGTACAGGCCCCCGGGTCCGCCGCCGATGACCGCGACCCTCATGGCACCGGTCACCCCCGGTCACCTCCCCCGCCACTTCGGGGGGCGCTTCTCGGTGAAGGCCGCGTGGAACTCGGCGTAGTCCTCGCCGTTCATCAGCAGGGCCTGGGTGGAGGCGTCCAGTTCGACCGCGGCGGACAGGGGCATGTCCAGTTCGGCGGTGAGCAGGGCCTTGGTCTGGGCGTGGGCGAGGGCGGGGCCGTCGGCCAGCCGGCGGGCCAGGGACCGCGCGGCCTCGTCGGCGCTGCCCTCGTCGGTGAGGTGGCTGATCAGTCCGATCCGCTCGGCCTCGGCCGCCCGCACCGGCTCGCCGAGCATCAGCAGCCGGGTGGCGTGGCCGAGCCCGACCACCCGGGGCAGCAGATAGGCGGCGCCCATGTCGCCGCCGGACAGGCCGACGCGGGTGAAGAGGAAGGCGAACCGGGCGGTGGGGTCCGCGACCCGGAAGTCCGCCGCCAGGGCCAGGACCGCTCCCGCCCCGGCCGCCACCCCGTGCACCACCGCGATCACCGGGAACGGGCACTCCCGTACGGCCCGCACGACCTGCCCGGTCATCCGGTTGAAGTCGAGCAGCTCGGACGTGTTCATGCTCAGGGTGGCGCCGATGATCTCGTCCACGTCGCCGCCGGAGCAGAAGCCGCGGCCCTCACCGGCCAGCACCAGGGCGCGCACGGCCCGCTCGCGGGACAGTTCGGCGAGCAGGTCGCGCAGGTCGGCGTAGGCGCCGAAGGTGAGCGCGTTGAGCTTGTCGGGGCGGGCGAGGGTGACCGTGGCGACGCCGTCGGCGCGTTCGACGCGCAGATGGCGCCAGTGGGAGGTGCGGTCGGTGGAGCCGGTGAAGGGACTCATGACGTAGGGCCTCCTCGGGGGGACTGCCACGAACCGCTGCCGCACTGGGCCTCTGCCTCGCCTGGCCGGCCTCTGCCTCGACGGCTCTCCCCACCGAAGTTATCACTCATTCATGACTGTCGTCACGAGTGCGCGATACAGTCGCGCCACTGTGACCGGTACCCGTCACTTGGTCACGGCTCGTCGATGGGGAGGTAACGACGGGAGTGGCCGCGGGAGGACGGCCGTCCCCCGGGGTAAGCCGACCGTGCCGGGCCCGGCGGCCCCGAGGACGAGGCCGCCGAAAGTCCCCGCGGACGGCCCCCGTACCATTCCCCTCGTTGAAAGCGGGACAACCTGATGGTCATCACCGGGACGCCCCCCGCCACGAACGGACACACCTTGCACGAACCTCCCTCGACAGCCTCCTGGCGCGTCGCGCTGCCGCACTCGGCGGCCGCCGTGCCGGTGGCCCGCGCCCTGGTCCGTACGGCGCTGACCGAGCTGGAGCACACGGCCGACAGCGACACCGCCGAGCTGCTCACCGCGGAACTGGTCGCGAACGCCGTGGAGCACACGGCCGGCAGGGGCCCGATAGAGCTGGTGGTGGAGCTGCTGCCGACCGGCTGCCACGTCGAGGTGCACGACCCGGACCCGGCCCCGCCCGGCGGACTGACCCGGCCGGGCCTCGCGGCCCCGGACCCCTGGCAGGAGCACGGGCGCGGCCTGCTGCTGATCCGCGCCCTCAGCTCCGCCTGCGGGCACCGCCCGACCGCGTCGGGCAAGGCGGTGTGGTTCAGGCTGTCCGCGGTTCCGCCTCGGCTGCGTCCGGCGTGACCTCCGCGGCCCCGGCCCGCGCCCCCAGCCGGGAGTGCCGGCGTCCGTAGCCCACGTACACGAGCAGCCCGGCCACGAGGAAGCCGGCGAACTGGAGCCAGGTGGTCCAGCCGGTCTCGTACATCAGGTACAGGGAGCAGCCGACGCCGAGCACCGGCAGCACCGGGTAGAGCGGCACCCGGAAGGTGCGGGCGAGGCCCGGCTCGCGGCGGCGCAGCGTGATCACGGCGATGTTGACGACGCCCATGATGGCGAGCGTGCCGATGGTGCACAGGTTGACCACGACGTCCAGCGACGCGAACGCCGCGGGGATCGCGAAGACCACGCCGACGATCAGGGTGCCGGCGACGGGCACCGAGGTGCGCGGCGAGACCTTCTGGAGGATGGGCGGCACGAGCCCGTCGCGGGACATCGACATCAGGATGCGGGACTGGGCGTACGTCACGGTCAGCACCACGGAGGCGATGGCGACGACCGCGCCGAAGGCGATGACGGCGCCGCCGACCGAGGAGCCGGTGACCGTGTTGACGACGTACGACAGCGCCGCGGGCCGGCCTCCGACCTGGTCGCCGCCGATGGCGCCGATCGCGGCGAGCGCGACCGCGCAGTACAGCAGGGTGACCAGGCCGATGCAGACGAGGATCGCGACGGGGATGTCCCGGCGCGGGTTCCTCGCCTCCTCGCCGGCGGTGGTGATCGCGTCGAAGCCGATGTAGGAGAAGAACGCGGCCGTGGTGCCCGCGCCGATGCCGCCGAGGCCGGCCGGCGAGAACGGGGTGAGGTTGCCGTGCTTGAAGGCGGAGAACCCGATGGCGCAGAAGGCGACGAGGATGACGATCTTGAGCACGGCCATCGCGGCGGTCGCCCGGGCGCTCTCGCGCACTCCGCGCACCAGCAGCACGCAGGCCATGGCGATGACGAGGACGGCCGGGAGGTTGACGATCCCGCCGTCGCCGGGGCCGGCGGAGAGGGCGGCGGGGAGCTGCCATCCGGTGAGGCTGTGCAGCAGCTCGTTGACGTACTGGCTCCAGCCGACGGCGACCGCGGAGATGGAGATGCCGTACTCCAGCAGCAGGCACCAGCCGACCAGGAAGGCGGTGGTCTCGCCGAGGCCCGCGTAGGCGAAGGAGTACGAGGACCCGGAGACGGGGATCGCGCCGCCCAGCTCGGCGAAGGAGAAGGCGGTGAACACGCAGGTGATCGCGGCCAGGACGAAGGAGACGACGACGGCGGGGCCGGCCTGGGCGACCGAGTCGGACAGGCCGACGAAGATGCCGGTGCCGACGATCGCGCCGATGCCGAAGCAGACGAGCTGGAACAGGCCCATCGTGCGCTTGAGGCCGTGGCCCGCGCGGTCGGCGCCGGACTCGGCGACGAGGAGGGCCGGGGACTTGATGCGGGGAGCGGACATGCGGGGGTGGTGCTCGTTTCTGGTGGTGCGGGGCGGCCTCGGGGGTGCCCCCTGCTCGTGGGAGCCGGGGGGAGGTCGCGTTACGGCGGCGGAAGGGGTGGCTCCGGGCCGCGGGTCGTGAGGGCGGCCGGTCAGGCCAGGGTGGCGACCATGATCGCCTTGATGGTGTGCAGACGGTTCTCCGCCTCGTCGAAGACGACCGAGTGGGCCGACTCGAAGACCTCGTCGGTCACCTCCAGGAAGGTGCGGCCGTGCCGCTCGTGGATCCCGCGGCCGACCTCGGTGCCGAGGTCGTGGAAGGCCGGCAGGCAGTGCAGGAACCTCACGTCCGGGTTGCCGGTGGCGCGCAGCACGTCCATCGTCACGGCGTAGGGGGCCAGGGCCTCGATCCGCTCGTCCCAGACCTCCTTGGGCTCCCCCATGGAGACCCAGACGTCGGTGGCGACGAAGTCGGCGCCGCGCACGCCCTCCTCCAGGGACTCGGTGAGGGTGATGCGCGCACCGCTGGAGGCGGCCAGTTCGCGGGCCCGGTCGACGATGCCCTGGGCGGGCCAGTAGCTCTTGGGGGCGACGAGGCGTACGTCCATGCCGAGCAGGGCGCCGGTGACCAGGTAGGAGTTGCCCATGTTGAAGCGGGCGTCGCCGAGGTAGGCGAAGGCGGTCTCCCGCAGCGGCTTGGCGCAGTGCTCGGTCATGGTGAGCACGTCGGCGAGCATCTGCGTGGGGTGCCAGTCGTCGGTGAGCCCGTTGTAGACGGGGACGCCGGCGTGCGCGGCGAGTTCCTCGACGGCGTCCTGGCTGTCGCCCCGGTACTCGATCGCGTCGAACATCCGGCCGAGGACGCGGGCGGTGTCCTTCACGGACTCCTTGTGCCCCATCTGCGATCCGGACGGATCGAGATACGTCGTCGAGGCGCCCTGGTCGGCGGCGGCGACCTCGAACGCGCAGCGGGTCCGCGTCGAGGTCTTCTCGAAGATCAGCGCGATGTTGCGGCCCCGCAGGTACGGCGTCTCGGTCCCGGCCCGCTTGGCGGCCTTCAGCTCCGCGGCCAGCCCGACCAGGCCACGGAACTCCGCTTCGGTGAAGTCCAGCTCCTTGAGGAAGTGGCGGCCGGTGAAACCGGTCGGGACGTGCACCATCGGAGGGCTCCTGGGGACGTTGGGACGAGTGCGGACTGTGGAAGTCTATACGATGTTCCACATTTATATACAGGAGACCTCGCGGGGTCCGGGATGCGAACCGCCCGGGTCTGTTGAACTCTGGGAGTCGGGGCCCCTTTTCGGCCTCCTGCGTCGGCTCAGCCGCCGGGACCCGCGCGGGCGTCCGCGTAGCCCGAGGATGCCATGCGGGATTCTCTGCCCGATCGAGGTGGTACGCGTGGATCTCAGGATGTCGGTCGAAGACCGGGAAGAGTTCCTTGCCGGCCTCCACGTGGGAATCCTGGGGGTGAACGATCCTCGCAACGGCGGTGGGCCGTTGCTGGTTCCGCTCTGGTACTCCTACCGGCCCGGTGGGCTGGTGACGATCGAGACCGGGCGGCAGACGCTGAAGGCCCGCCTCGTCCGCGACGCCGGGCGGTTCAGCCTCTGCGTGCAGGACGAGTCGGCCCCGTACCGCTATGTGAGCGTGGAGGGGCCGGTCGTGGGCGTCGAGGATCCGGTGCCCCCGGCCGAGCACGAGGCGCTGGCCCACCGGTACCTGGACGCGGACGCCGCGGCGGCGTACCTGGCGGCCAACCAGGAACAGCTGGCCGACGACATCCTCGTCCGCATGCGGCCCGAGAGGTGGAGGACGGCCGACTTCTCCGCCTTCGCCGCGGAGTTCGAGACCTAGAGTTCGACACCCGGTCCTCCGTGCGGCAGGTGCTTCACGTGCGGCACAGACGGGACATCCCATGGTCACTGACCCGATGACGCTTCCGGCGGCGCCCGCGTGGAACGCGGGGACGCTGTGGTACCCGCGCGATCGCTGTCTGCACGAGCTGTTCGACTCCCAGGCCGCGCTGCGCCCCCGGGCGACCGCCTCCGTACAGCACGGCCGCAGCATGAGCTACGGCGAGCTGAAGGACCGCTCCGACGCGCTGGCCGCCCGGCTGCTCGGCTCCGGGGTACGGCGCGGTGACGGGGTCGGTGTGTGCGGGAGCCGGTCCCTGGAAGCGCTGGTCGCCTTTCTGGGCATCCTCAAGACCGGTGCGGCGTACGTCCCGCTCGACGACGCCTCCCCGCCCGGGCGGCTCCAGGCGATGGCGGAGGACGCCGGGGTGCACACGGTGGTGACGCTGCCCGGCAGTGTGTGCCGTATCCGGCGGGTGCGGACCCGCATCGCCCTGAACGGATCGGCGCCGGCCGCGCCGGCCGCGCTCCCGCGGACCGGGGTACTCCCCGGGGACTGCGCCTACGTGATGTTCACCTCCGGCTCGACCGGCCGTCCCAAACCCGTCGCGGTCCCGCACTGCGGCGTGGTCCGGCTGGCCGCCTCCGACCTGGTGTGGCAGCGGCCGCGGCCCGGTGAGCGGGTGCTGCACGCCTACGGCCTCTCCTCGGACGCCTCCACGATCGAGATCTGGTCCACGCTGCTCGCCGGGGCCTGCGTGGTGATCGCCGATCAGGAAGAACTGCTGTCACCGGCCGCCCTGGAGTCCCGGCTGCTGTCCGAGCGGGTCAGCATCGCCTACCTGACCACCGGGGTGTTCCACCACATCGGGCGCACCAGGCCGTCGGCGCTGCGATCCCTGCGGTTCGCCTCGGCCGGCGGCGAGGCGATGGACCCGGAGCTGGCCCGCGCGATCCTGGCGGCCTGCCCGGACACCACCGTGGTCAACTTCTACGGTCCGACCGAGAACAGCGTGGTCTCCACCGCGCACCTGGTGGACGGTCTGCCTCCCGGGGCGACGGCGGTGCCGATCGGCCGGCCGCTGGAGAACTCCACCTGCTACGTGGTGCGGGCGGACGGCACGCTCGCGGACGCCGGTGAGGAGGGCGAACTCCTCGTCGGCGGGGACGGGCTCGCGCTGGGGTACCTCGGCGACCCCGAGCTGACCGCCGAGCGCTTCGTCGACAACCGCTTCGAGCCCGGTACGCGGCTCTACCGCACCGGTGACCGGGTGGTCCGGCGCGCGGACGGCGTACTGGAGTACCGGGCGCGGGTGGACCGGCAGATCAAACTGCGCGGGCACCGCATCGAGCCGGACGAGATCGAGGCGCGGCTGCGGGCGGACGACGCGGTCGGCGAGGCCGTCGTCGAACTGGAGGGCGACAGCCTGATCGGGTACGTGACACCGGCCCGGCCCGGCCGGGCGCTGCCGCTGGACCGCATCCGCGGCGGTCTCACGACATGGCTGCCCGCGGCCGCGGTGCCCGCGCGGCTGGTGGAGGTGGGGCGGTTCCCGGTGACCGCGGGGGGCAAGGTCGACCGCCGCCGGCTGCGCCTGCTGGCGGGCGCGGACGGAGCCGCCGTCCCGGCGCCCGGCCACCGCCCCCTGCCAGGTCCGCAGGAGTCGGCGGCGCGGGTGTGGCAGGTGGTGCTGGGTGTGCGCCCGGCGCCCGGGGACAGCTTCTTCGACATCGGCGGCGACTCCCTGCTGGCGGCCGAGACCGTCACGCGCACCCTGGCCGCTTTCGGTCTCGACGCCCGGCACGGCCGCACCCTGGTCCACAGTCTGCTGCGCTCCCCCACCCTGGAGGACTTCACCGCCGCCGTCACCGCCCTCACCTCCGTCGAGGGCCGGCGGGCCCAGGCGGCCCCCGACGCCGGCGCCGTGGACTTCCGCGCCGAGGCGCGGCTGGGCTTCACCCTGCCACCGCCGCGCGGTCCGGAGCCGGACTGGCGGCACCCCCGGGAGGTGCTGCTGACCGGCGCCTCCGGCTTCGTCGGCGCCTTCCTGCTGGACCGGCTGCTGCGTCGCACCGGCGCCCGGGTGCACTGCCCGGTGCGCGGCCGCGACGCCGCGCACGCCCGGCAGAAGGTGATGCGGAACCTGGCCCGCTTCGGCCTCGCCACCGCGGAGGCCGCCGACCGCGTCGAGTGCTTCCCCGCGGACCTCGCCCAGCCCGGCCTCGGTCTGGAACCGGGCCGCGCCGAGGAACTGGCCGACACCCTCGACCTGGTGATCCACGCCGCCGCACAGGTCAACTTCCTCTATCCGTACGAGGCGTTGCGCAGCGCCAACGTGGAGGGCACCCGGCAGCTCGTACGCCTGGCGGCCGAACGCGCCGTGCCCGTGCACTTCTTCTCCACCATCGCGGTGCTGGCCGGCTTCGGCACCGCCGGCGTACGGCACGTGGACGAGGACCTGCCGCTCGACCACGCCGACCGACTCACCATGGGCTACGCCGAGAGCAAGTGGGTGGCCGAGGAGGTGTTGCGCGACGCCGCGGGCCAGGGCCTGCCGGTGGCGGTCCACCGGCCGTACGAGATCACCGGCGACCGGCGCACCGGCGCGTGCAACACCGACACCGCGATCTGCTCGCTGTTCAAGACGATCACCGAGACCGGGCTGGCCCCCGACGTCCCGCTGCCGCTGGACTTCGTCCCGGTGGACTTCCTCACCGAGGCGGTGGTGCACATCGCCACCGCGCACCGCGCCACCCACCGGACCTACCACATGACCAACCCGCGTCCGGCGAGCCTGCGCGACATGCTCGACCGGATGGACACGGGCGGCCACCGGATCCGGCGGCTCCCCTACGAGGAGTGGGTGGACGACCTCGTCCGCCATGTCGCGCGGCACCCCACGAGCCCCACCGCCCCGTTCGTCTCCCTGTGCGTGGACCGCTGCAAGCAGGCGGACATGTCCGTCAAGGAGATGTACTTCGAGGGCACCTTCCCGGCCGTGGGGCGGGCCAACGTCGAACGTGACCTGGCCGGCACGGGGCTGCGCTGCCCGCCCGTCGACGCGGCACTGCTGGACCGCTACCTGGAGTACTTCTACGCCACCGGCTACATCGAGCGCCCGTAGCCGCACGCGGAGCCGAGCGCCCGTAGCCGGCGCCACCTCAGCGGAGGAGCGAGCATGACCCCACCCCCACCCGGCGCACAGGCACCCGGCCCCGAGGCGGACGTCCTGGACTTCCCTCTCCCGCCGCCGGGCACCATGGGACCGCCCGAGACGTGCGCGCGGCTGCGCGAGAGCCGCCCCGTGGCCAGGGTCGGGCTGCTGATGGACGCGACCGCCTGGTACGTCACCCGGTACGAGGACGTCCGTGCGCTGCTCGCCGACCCCCGGCTGATCAGGCCGACCATCAACGACTGGCCGCCCCGTCCCGGCCGGGCCGCCGACGAGGGTCCCCGCCTGGTCACCATGGCGGAACTGGACGGCCCCCGGCACCTGGCGCTGCGCAGGTCCGTGGCCTCGGCGTTCAGCTCCGGAGCCGTCCGGGACCGGCTGCCGCGCATCCGCGAAGTCGCCGACCGGCTACTGGAGGAGTTCGCGGAGGGCGGCCCTCCCGGCGACCTGGTGGCCGGGTTCACCGAGCCGTTCCCGCTGCTCGTGCTGTGCGACCTGGTGGGCATCCCCTCCCGGGACCGGGACTGGTTCCTGCCGGTCCTGGACGCGGCCCTCGACGGCATGGTGACCGCCGAGGAGGGACGCAGGGTCACCGACCTGCTGCGCGCGTACGTGGCCGAACTGATCGCGCGGAAGCGGAGCCGGCCCGGCGACGACGTCCTGACCCTGCTGGTCCGCCAGTGCGAGGACGGGACGCTGACCGAAGGGGAGGTGACGGCCTTCGGGCTGTCCATGCTCACGGTCGGCTTCGGCATCAGCGGCTTCTTCCTGGCCGACTCGGTGCACACCCTGCTGCACCGGCCGGACCAGTGGGCCCGCCTGCGCGACCACCGCGACCTCATGCCGGGCGCGGTGGAGGAACTCCTGCGGTACATGCCGGTGATGAACGGCACCGTGCTGCTGCTGGCCACCGACGACATCGAGGTGGGCGGGCAGACCATCCGCCGGGGCGACGCCGTCATCCCCGTGGTGGCCTCCGCCAACCGCGACGGGAGCGTGTTCGCCGATGCCGCCCGGCTCGACCTGAGCCGCACGGACAACCCCCACCTCGCCTTCGGCCGGGGAACCCACAACTGCGTCGGCGCTCACCTGGCTCGCGCCGAACTGACCGCCGGACTGGAGGCGTTGCTCGACCGCTTCCCACAACTGCGTCCGGCCGAGGGGCAGGAACCCCTCTGGGACGACCAGTCCGTCACCAAGTCACCGCTGACCCTCCCGGTCGGCTGGTGAGCCGACCCCCAGGTACCAGGGGAGGTCCACCCGTGAACACCACGCCGGAACCCGCCGTCGACACGCCCGACGCGCCCGACACGCCCGACGCGCCCGACGCGCCCGACGCGCCCGTCATCGAACTCCCGCTCCCGCCGCCGGGCACCATGGGCCCGCCCGAGGAGTACCGCCGGCTGCGCCAGGAGTGCCCCCTGGCCAGGGTCAGGCTGCCGATCGGCGCCACCGCCTGGTACGCCACCCGCTACGAGGACGTCAAGGAACTGATCGCCGACGCCCGGCTGATCAGGCCGAGCATCACCGACTGGCCGCCCCGCCCCGGCCATGTCCCCGGTGACGAGCCGGGCCTGGTCACGATGATGGAACTGGAGGGCCCCCGGCACGCCGCCCTGCGCCGGGCCCTGAGCGAGCCCTTCAGCGTCCGGTCCGTGCGGAGCCGGCTGCCGCGCATCCGGCGGTCGGCCGACCGGCTGCTGGATCCGTTCGTCGGCAGCGACCAGCCCGGCGACCTGGTCGTCCGGTTCCTCGAGCCCTTCCCCGTGATGGTGATGTGCGATCTCGTCGGCATCCCCTACGAGGACAGCGACTACTTCCTGCCCAGGGCGGACGCCGCGCTCGGGGCCATCCTCACGCTGGAGGAGGGCCGCGAGGCCACCTCCCAACTGCGCGAGTACATCACCTCGCTCCTCGACCGGAAGCGGCGCGAGCCCGGCGACGACATGCTCACCCTGCTGGTCGACGCGTGCGAGCGCGGCGCTCTGGACCACGAGAGCGCGGTGAGCTTCGGGCTGTCCATGCTGGTCGCCGGGTACCGCACGAGCACCATGTTCCTGGCCGACGCCGTGCTGGCCCTGCTGACCCTGCCCGGCGCGTACGTACGCCTGCGCGACCACCGCGACCTCATGCCGGGCGCGGTGGAGGAACTCCTGCGCTACGTCCCGGTGATGAACGGCGTCGTCGTCCTCCAGGCCGTCGAGGACATCGAGTTGCACGGCCGGACCATCCGCGCCGGCGACGCCGTGCTGCCCGTGCTCGCCGCGGCCAACCGCGACGAGCACGTGTTCACCGACGCCGACCGGCTCGACCTGTGCCGTGCGGACAACCCGCACCTCGCCTTCGGCCGCGGGGCGCACAACTGCATCGGCTCCCACCTGGCACGTGCCCAGATGACCGTGTGCCTGGAGGCACTGTTCGACCGCCTCCCGAACCTGCGCCTGGCCGAGGGCCACCGCCCCATCTGGGAGGACGAGTCACCGAGCAAGTCACCGCTCACCCTGCCGGTCCACTGGTGAGCGGTGACGTGCCGACGTCACCCACGGCCCGTCCGGCTCAGGCCACCGGCTTGCCGTAGACGGCCATCTCGTAGATCGAGTAGCCCCAGGTCGTACGGCGCTTGACGCCCTGCATACGGATGTAGGACACAGGCTCGTCGCCCGTCAGCCGGATGACGTCGGTTCCGCACTCGGCCGGGGCCATGGTCGCGGCGGTGGTCCAGTTGACGCCGTCCGCGGAGGTCTCCAGCCGGTACCGCTCGGCGCACGCTGCTTCCCAGGCGACCGTCACGGCCGCGACCTTCGCGGGTGCGGCGAGCTTGATCTGCGCCCAGGCGTCGTCCTGGTAGCCGGAGGCCCAACGGGTGCCCATGTCACCGTCGTTGATGTACCGGGCGGCCAGTCGGTCGAGGTCCTGCTCCACGCTGGACGCGGTCGCGGTGCCGGCCAGTGCCAGGTTCTCCGCACCGCCCGCCACGTCCCACAGACCGAGGCGCACATCGGCCTGGACGAGGAAGGCGTCCAGGACGCCGTCACCGATCTTCGGCTGGACCCTGCCCCAGGTGTTGCGGGCCGGGTCCACCCGTACGGCCGCCGCCTGGCGCTGGAGGTCGCGGGAGGTGGTGAGCAGTTGCTGCGCACGGTCCGCGTCGCCCGCCTGCCGGGCCGCGAGCGCGTCGGCCATGGCGACGGCCGCCCGCCCCCACTGCTCCGTCGCCTTCAGCCAGGGCTCCGCGTCGGCCACGAAGCCCGCCTGCACCGCTCCCCCGCGGATGACGGCGGGCGCGTCGGCGATGGCGGCGGCGTACTCGCGCAACTCGGCCAGTGCCTCGGTGCGCCGGCCCGCGTCCCACTCCTGCCAGAACCGCTTGACGCGGGCGTCGAGCGCCGGGGCCTGCGGCTGCCACGGCTTCGCGCCGAACGTGGGAGCGAGGTGGTTCAGGTCGGCGAAGACGTTCAGTGCCCCGGCGGCCGCGCGGTCGCCCCCGGCGAGGTAGGACAGGGCGCGGGGCCAGCTCGACGCCGCGTCGTAAGCCCGGTCGTTCCAGGTGAAGTCGGCCGTTCCGAACACCGCGACCTTGCTGGCGTAGGGCTGGTTCATGGGGTTGGCGACGATGCCGCTGAGGTGGTCGCCGAGTCCCGCCTCCCGCTTGTCGTACGGCGCGAGCAGGAGCCGCCCCTGGGTGTTGCCGAAGTCGTTGACGGGATAGTTGTCCCAGACGAAGACCTTCCGGCCGAACAGCTTCGACACGGCGTCCGCCTGGTTGTTGGTGATGGAGGGCGGGACGACGTCGGTCCCGGTCCACATCACGACGACCTTCGGGTCCAGGGTGGCCCGCATGGTCTGCTTGTACGCGGTGTCGGTCAGGTCGCCGTACTCGGTCGGCACCATCTGGAGGGCCTGGGTGCCCTCGTGGGTGTCCACGAAGGTGCGCTGGACGTCGTTGAGGAGGTCCACCTGCGCCCTGGCGGCGGCGGCCCGCCCGGGTGCGCCGAACTTCTGCTGGTCGCCGTCGCAGTTCCACCGGGTGTAACTGATGTCGTCCAGCGGGATGGAGAAGGCCCGCCCGCCCAGGTCGTACACCGCCTGGAGCTTGGCCTTGAGCGCCGCGCGGTCCGCCGGGTCGGAGTAGCAGATGGACCCGCCCGGGGAGACCGCGAAGGTGAAGCGGACGTGGTTGGCGCTCGCGCGCCGCACCAGGGTCCCCAGCTCGCCGAGTTTGTCGGCCGGATACGCCTCGCGCCACTTGTCCCTGTGGTACGGGTCGTCCTTGGGGGCGTAGACGTAGGTGTTGGCCTTGACGTCGCCGTAGAAGTCCATCTGGTCCAGCCGTTCGGCGGCGGACCACGGCTGACCGTAGAAGCCCTCGATGGTGCCCCGCAGCGGCATCGACGGGTAGTCACTGGCCTCGGCGCCCGCGATGCGCCACTCGTCGCCGCCGCGGACGAACAGTTGCCGCAGGGTCTGTACCGCGTAGAACTGTCCGGCGGCGTCCGTGCCGCCGAGCGCGACCTGGCGCTGCGGCTCACTCGTGTCGACCCGCAGCGCGTACCCCTCGGCATGACCGGGGACGCGGGTGTCGCCGAGCGCCTTGGCGATGTCGGGTCTGGTGGCGGGGCCGAGGCGTACGGTGAGCAGCCCCGCGGGGACGGCCCGGTCCGGGGTGACGACGTCGACACGGTCGGCGCCGTGGGCCCGCAGCTCGCGCACGAGACGGTCCCGTGCGGCGGCGTCGGTGCCGTCGTCGGTGACGACGACCACCCGGCCGGTGACGTTGGCGTCGGCCCCGGCGCGGGAGAGCGACTGCGGGACGGGTGAGACGTCGGGCAGCCCCGGCGCGGGAGCGGGTTCGGCGTGGGCCTGCGGGACCAGCGCGAGGGTTCCGGCCGTCAGTCCGGCGGCCAAGAGGCAAGAGGTGAGCAGCGAACGGCGTTTCTTCATGGATGCGTCCAATTCCTCGGAGCGGAGCCACCGTTGGCGACGGCCTTCGTGGGCGCCGCCGGTCCTACCGGCGTGCCGGGGGTACGGCCTTGCCGCACGGGTGGCCTGGACGGCGTTCCCGGTGGTGCTCAACGACGCCGAGGGGGCGTCGGGTTGACCGCCGCGTCGCACTGGCGCACGGCGGATCGAGCCTCCTCACTCCTCTCCGGGGCATCAGCACTCACCGGAACCACAGTGGACGAAGACGTGCGGGCGTCACGCTCGCACAGGAACGAGGTGTTGTCTAGACCACTCACCGCCCCGAGAGCGCCCCCGACACCCCTGCGCCGCCCGGCCGTTCACTCGGCGTGGACCGTCTCCCCCGCGACCAGGGTGAGTACGGCGCGGGTGCCGGCCACCTCCGCGTCCGGGGCGAAGAGGTCCCGGTCGAGGACGGCGAGGTCGGCGGCCATGTCCTCGCGCAGCAGGCCGACTTCGCCGTCGTTGCCGTTCACCCAGGCCGAGCCGGATGTGTAGGCGCGCAGGATGTCGGTCAGCTCCAGCCGTTCGTGGGGCACGAACGGGCGGTCGGCGCCCGGCCATCCGGTGTGCGCCGAGCCGGGCGGTTCGGTGCGGTGCACGGCGACGTGCATGGCCTGCCACGGGTCGGCCGTGGTGACCGGCCAGTCGCTGCCCCCGGCGAGCCGGGCGCCGCTGTCCAGGAGCCGGCGGAAGGGGTACTGCCGGCCGGCTCGCCCCTCGCCCAGCAGCGGGTTGGTCAGCTGGTCGGTCTGCTGGTGGTGGGTCGCCCACAGGGACTGGACGTTGGCCGTCACCCCCAGTGCGGCGAAGCGGCCGATGTCCGCGTCGTCGACCAGTTGCACATGGGCGATGTGGTGGCGCCGCTCGCGCGCTCCGTTGGCGGCGGCCGCGGCCTCGACCGCGTCCAGGCACTCGCGCACCGCCCGGTCGCCGATCGCGTGGAAGTGCACCTGGAAGCCGGCGGTGTCCAGGCGGGTCACCGCCTCGGCGAGCAGCTCGGCGGGCACGTTGGAGTGGCCGAGGTTGCCGGTGGCGCACCCGCAGGAGTCCAGGTACGGCTCCAGCAGGGCGCCGGTGCCGTTCTCCAGCACGCCGTCCTGCATCACCTTCACGGCGCCGGCCCGGAAGCGGCGGCCGGGCTCCCCGCGCCGCGCCACCAGGTCGTCGAGCTGCTCCAGGCCGCGGTCGCGGTCCCACCACAGGGCGCCGGTGACCCGGGCCTTCAGCAGTCCCTCCGCATCGGCCCGCCGGTAGGCGGCGAGCGTGTCGCCGGCCCCGCCGTAGGCGCCGACGATGGCGTCCTGCCAGCCGGTGACGCCGTACCGGAAGAGGTGGGCCTGCGCGTGGCTCAGCGCCGCGAGCTGGTCCTCGACGGTGTCCGGCGGGAGCAGCCGGGCCACCAGGTCCATGGCGCTCTCGTGCAGCACCCCGGTGGGCCGGCCGGCCGCGTCACGCTCGATCCGCCCGGCCGGCGGGTCCGGGGTGGCCGCGTCGACCCCGGCGCGCTCCAGCGCCGCCGAGTTGACCCACGCCGAGTGGTGGTCGGCGTTGGGCAGGAACACCGGCCGGTCCGGTACGGCCGCGTCCAGCGGCTCCCGGGTGGGCCAGCCGCCGGGGAAGCAGTCCATGCTCCAACCGCCGCCAAGGATCCACGGCCGGCCGGGGTGGGTGGCCGCGTACTCCCGGACGACTGCGAGACAGCCCTCGGCGTCGGAGGCACCGGTGAGGTCGCAGCGCAGCGCCTCCAGGGCGCCCCAGACCGGGTGGATGTGCGCGTCCTGGAGGCCGGGCACCACGGTCCGGCCGGCCAGGTCGAACGTCTCGGACGCGCGGCCGGCGGCCCGGCGTACCTCGGCGTCGGTGCCGACGGCCGTGATCCGGCCGCCGGCCACGGCGACGGCCGTCGCGTGCGGGCGCCACGGATCGCCGGTCCACACCCGGCCGCCGTGCAGGACGAGGGTCACGCGCCGGCCCCGTGGGTGCGCACCACGTACACCTTGCGGAGGGTCTCGTGGACCTGCCAGGTGCCGCGCCAGCCGGCCGGCATCGCCAGGGTGGCACCGGGACGCAGCTCGACGTCCTCACCGTCCTCGGTACGGACGGTGGCGGATCCGGTCAGCACCTGGCAGACCTCGTCGTAGCCCTCGCGGGTGGCGGTGAAATGGCCGGGGTCGCACTCCCAGACGCCGACCTCGACCAGCCCGTCGGGCGACTGCCACAGGGTGAGGGTGGTCTCCTGCTGGCCGGTGGTGCTGGTCGGCTTGGGTGTCGCGGGGGGCAGCTCGGCGCTCGCCGCGTCGGCGAGGAAGGCGACGGCGGGGACGAGGGCGGTGGTGGCGGTGGCGGTGGTTTCCATGGGGGCTGCTCCTTTCAACGTCCGCTGATGACGTTGGCGACGCGTGCGATGACGGAGGTGCGCTCAAGACCGGAGTTCTCGTGCCGGTCGGCGGCGCGGTAGGCGACGTAGAGGCTGCGCACGCCCAGCCAGCGCAGCGGCTCCGGCTCCCAGCCGCGCACCTTGCGGCCGACCCAGGGCAGCCGGGTGAGGTCGGTCTCACGACCGAGGATCAGGTCGCGCAGGGTGCGTCCGGCGAGGTTGGTGGTGGTCACGCCGTGCCCGACATAGCCGCCGGCCCAGCCGAGGCCGGTGTCCCGGTCCAGGTGGACGGTGGCGCACCAGTCGCGCGGCACGCCCAGCACTCCGGACCAGGTGTGGTCGATCGCGACGCCCTCGGTGGCCGGGAAGTGCTGCCTGAGGATGGCCTGGAGCTGCGTCTGGGTGGCGGCCCGGGTCTCGCCGCGCTGGTCGACGTGGGAGCCGAACATGTACGGGATGCCGCGCCCGCCGATGGCGATGCGGCCGTCGGTGGTGCGCTGGATGTAGCAGTACGAGTTGGCCTCGTCCCCGATCAGTTCGGCGCCGCGCCAGCCGATCTCCTCCCACACGGAGGCGGGCAGCGGCTCGGTGACGATCATGCTGCTGTTCATCGGAAGCCAGACCCGGCGGTGGCCGCGCAGCCCGGCGGTGAACCCCTCCAGCGCCCGG
The DNA here is from genome assembly GCF_053601495.1 of Streptomyces sp. NPDC004721. Lineage (NCBI taxonomy): Bacteria > Bacillati > Actinomycetota > Actinomycetes > Kitasatosporales > Streptomycetaceae > Streptomyces > Streptomyces sp. NPDC004721. The sequence goes on along the minus strand of NZ_JBSGBZ010000034.1, from coordinate 16,676 downwards.
ATGACGTAGGACGCCCGGACGGTGCCGTGGGTGGTGACGGCCTCGCGCGGGCGGATCTCGGTGACCTCGGTGCCCTCGTAGACGGCGACGCCCATCCGCTCCACCACGTCGGCCAGCCCCCGGACCAGCTTGGCGGGCTGGATGCGGGCGCAGTGCGGGCTCCACTGCGCGTAGCGGGCGCCGGCGATGCGGACCCGCTCGGCGAGCCGGTCCGCGTCGAGTTCGACCAGGTCGTCCTCGCCCCAGCCCTCGGCGCGCAGCGTCGGCAGCCCTTCGCGCAGCCGCCGCTCCTGCGCGGCGTTGGTGGCGACGTGCAGCAGTCCGTCCTTCTGGATGTCGGCCTCGATGCCCTCCTCGGCGGCGGCCCGGATGACCTCGTCGACGGAGGAGAACATCTCCCGCTGCAGGGCGACGGCCGGCTCCCGGCCGTGCGACTTGGCGTAGCGGCGCATCTGGCCGGGCGGCTCGGCGCTGAGCCAGCCGCCGTTGCGGCCGGAGGCGCCGAAGCCGGCGAACTCCTTCTCCAGGACGGCGATCCGGAGGTCGGGCTGGGCCTTCTTGAGGTAGTAGGCGGTCCACAGGGAGGTGTAGCCGCCGCCGACGAGTGCGACGTCGACGTCCAGGTCGCCGGGCAGGGCGGGGCGGCGGGCGGGGACGCCGCTCTCCCGGAACCAGAAGGAGACGTCGCCGTTGACGAAGGTGGGGCTGGTGGCGGGGGTGGTGCTCATCGTCCGCTCTCTTCCGCGACGGCGACCGGGATGCGGTCGCCGGAAGTGGGTGTGTGGGTGGTGCCGGAGGGGTCGTCGAGCAGGACGCCCCGTTCGACGTCCCAGACCACGGTGACCTCGTCGCCGTGGCGGACGCCGGACAGCCGGTCGGCCTGCTCGCGGGCGAGCAGAAGGGTGCCGTCGGGCAGGGCGAGTTCGAGCTTGCGGCCGGAGCCCAGGTATATCTCCTGGGTGACACGGGCGGGCAGCGTGTTGACCCCGGGCGCGACGGGCTCGGCGGCCGGCTGGACCCGCAGGTGCTCGGGGCGGACCACGACGGCGGCCGCGCCGCCCTCGGGCAGCCGTCCGGCGACGCGTACGGTGCGGTCGCCGACCCGCAGGCAGGAGTCGTCGCCGTCCGGCTCGACGCGTCCCCGGACGGTGGAGGACTCGCCGAGGAACTCGGCCACGAAGAGGCTGCGGGGCCTTTCGTAGAGTTCGCTCGCGGTGCCGACCTGCTGGATGCCCCCGTCGTCGAAGACGGCGATGCGGTCCGACAGGACCAGCGCCTCCTCCTGGTCGTGGGTGACGAAGACGAAGGTGGAGCCGACCTCCTGGTGGACCCGCTTGATCTCCAGCTGGAGGGATTCGCGCAGCTTCTTGTCGAGCGCGCCGAGCGGCTCGTCCATCAGCAGCACGCTCGGCTCGTACACCACGGCCCGGGCCAGGGCGACGCGCTGCTGCTGCCCGCCGGAGAGTTCGCGCGGCCTGCGGTGACCGTAGCCGCCGAGCCGTACGGTCTGAAGGGCCGCCTCGACCATCTCGGCGCGGCGGGCCTTCGGCACCTTGCGCTGCTTGAGCGGGAAGGCGACGTTCTCCGCGACGGTCATGTGCGGGAAGAGCGCGTAGTGCTGGAAGACCATGCCGATGTCGCGCCGGTGCGGCGGCAGGTCCTGCATCTGCTTGCCGCCGATGGTCAGCGTGCCCGAGGTGGCGGCGGTGAACCCGGCGATGATGTTGAGCGTGGTGGTCTTGCCGGAGCCGCTGGGGCCCAGCAGGGTCATGAACTCGCCCGGTTCGATGACCAGGGAGACGTCGTCGACGGCGACGGAGTCCGCGTACTCCTTGCGCACCTGCGCCAGTTCGATACGGGCTCCGCGCGCCTTGATGAGGCTGGTCTCAGCGGACACGGTTCCTCCTGGCGGTGGCGAAGGTGGCGGCCAGTACGAGCACCGTGGTGAAGACGATGATCAGGGTGGCGGCCGCGGCGATGGTGGGGTCGGTGTCCCGGGTCACGCTGGCGAACATCTGGACCGGCAGGGTCTGCAGGTAGGGACTCTGGATGAACAGCGAGACCACGACCTCGTCGAAGCTGGTGACGAAGGCGAACAGGGCACCGGAGACGACGCCCGGGGCGATCAGCGGCAGGGTCACCTGCCGGATGGCGCCCCACCGGGTGGCGCCGCAGATCAGTGCGGCGTCCTCCAGCCGCCGGTCGAAGCCGCGCAGGCTCGCCGTCACCGGGATGATCACGAACGGCAGGGCCAGCACGGTGTGGGCGGTGACGAAGCCGAGCAGGGTGCCCAGCAGGTTGTACTGGAGGAAGAGCGCGTACACGCCGATGGCGACCACCACGGTCGGCACGATCATGGGCGCCAGCAGCAGCCCGTACGACGCCTTCACCCAGCGCGAGCCGGACCGGGTGAGCGCGATCGCGGCGGCGGTGCCCAGAACGGTGGCCACCACCGCGACCAGGGCGCCGACCTGGAGCGAGGCGAGCAGCGCCTCGGTCCACCGGGGGTCGGTGAAGAAGTTGGCGTACCAGCGGGTGGACCAGCCGCTCGGCGGGAACACCAGGGACGCCTTGTCGGTGAAGCTCAGCGGGATCACCACGAGCGTCGGCGCGATGAGCCAGAGGCCCACCAGCGCGCTGAACGCCCACAGCGCGATCCGCGTGGGTGCGGTCCTCATCGGGCACCTCCCCGGTTGCGGGTGAAGCGCAGGACGACGCCGACCAGTCCCAGCAGGACCAGCGTCACCGCCAGCAGCACCACGCCCATCGCTCCGCCTCGGCCCCACGCGAGCAGCCCGTTGACCTGGGTGAAGATCTGCTGCGAGATCAGCGCCTGGTCGGGCGAGCCCAGCAGTGCCGGGGTGACGTAGAAGCCGAGCGAGGTGATGAACACGGTCAGCGCGCCGGCGCCCACTCCGGGCAGCGACAGCGGCACGAAGACGCGCAGGAACGCGGTGACCGGGCGGGCCCCCATGCCCTGCGCGGCGTCCAGCAGCCGGCGGTCGATGCCGCTCATCACCGCGTACAGCGGCAGCACCATGAACGGCATCAGCACCTGCGACATGCCGATCACCACCCCGGTGGGGGTGCGGATGAGCTGGAGCGGGCCAAGACCCACGGTGCCGAGGATCTGGTTGACCACGCCGCTGTCCTGGAGCAGCACCACCCAGGCGAACGTGCGCACCATCAGGCTGGTCCAGAACGGCAGCAGCACGAGCAGGGTGAGCCAGATCCGCGCCCGGGCGCCGACCACGGTCATCAGGTAGGCGTACGGGTAGGAGAGCACCAGCGTCACCAGGGTGACCACGGCGCCGACGGCCAGCGTGCGCACCAGCGTGGCGAGGGCGACGTCGCTGGTGAAGAACCAGGTGTAGTTGCCCGCGCCGGGTGTCGACTCGCTGACACTGCGCCAGGCCATCAGGCCCAGCGGCACCAGGAAGAGCACGGCCAGCAGGACCAGCGCGGGCAGCAGCAGCCATCCCCACCGGCCGCCGGCGCCCTTGCGGGGCCGGCCGCCGGTGGCCGGGGAGGCGATCTCGATCAGGGCTGTCATGGGTTACCGCGCCAGCCAGTCGGACCACTTCTGGATGATCTGCTCCTGGTTCTTCGCCCACCAGGCGTTGTCGACCTTGAGTGCCTGGGCCTGCCGCTCGGAGGTGGTGGTCAGGTACTGCGAGGAGAGCGTGTCGAGCTTGGGCTTGGCTTCGGTGTTGATCGGCGAGTAGGAGGTCAGCTCGGTGAGCTTGGCCTGCTGGGTGACGCCCAGGTAGTAGTTGATCAGCGCCATGGACGCCTTGGGGTTCTTGGCGCCGATGGGGACGGCGAGGGAGTCGGAGACCGGCAGGAACTGGTTCCACTGGGGGGCGAAGTGGGCGCCGTTCTTGACCGCCGAGTAGGCGCGGCCGGACCACACCATGGCCATGGAGACCTCGCCGGACTCCAGCAGTTGCTGGGAGCGTGCGCCGGTGTCCCAGAAGACCAGCGAGGAGCGGACGCTCGTCAGCTTCTTGAGGGCCCGGTCGACGTCCAGCGGGTACAGCTGGTCGGGAGCGACCCCGTCGGAGATCAGCGCCGCCTCCAGCGCGCCCGGGGCCGCGTCCGACGCGAAGCCGGGAATCGCGCGCTTGCCGGGGTACTTCTTGGTGTCGAGGAAGTCCGCCCAGCCCTTCGGCGGGTTGTCGCCGAACTTCTTCTTGTCGTACATCAGGACCACGCCGTAGCTCATGGCCGGCACGGAGCACTTGTCCTCCGTGCCCTTGGGCAGTTTGGAGGTGTCGACGATCTTGCTGTCGAGCGGCATGAACATCTTGCCGCACTGGCGCTTGGCCCAGAGGGTGTCGGCGTCCACCACGTCCCAGGTGATGTTCTTGGCGTCGACCTGGGCCTTGACCTTGGTGTAGTCGGTGGGGCCGTCGGAGAGCACCTTCGCTCCCGACTCGGCGGCGAACGGCTTGACCGCGGCCGACTCCTGGCCGTCCTGGTAGATGCCGCCGTACGAGGCGAAGGTGAGGGTGACGCCGTCGAGCGCGCCCTTCTTCACCTGGCCGGCCACGGCCGGGCCGGGGCCGAGGTCGACGTCGGCGGCGGCCGGGCCGGTGCCGGCGCAGCCGGTGAGGGTCAGCAGCAGGGCGCCCGCGGCAGCGGCACACCCCATGATTTTGCGGGACATTCCGGGCATGACTGTCTCCAAGAAGGACGGTGAAGACACAAGGGGACCGAGAGGGCACGGCGCGAAGGCGCACGGCGGCGAGCCCGCGCGGACAGGGCGCGGCGGTGCGCCGCGCGGCGGAGGCACGGTGAGGTGGGTGCGACCGCGCCGCGGGCAGGAGTGGGAAGGGATTGCGGGCGATGAAGGGTGCGGGTGGGGCGGGGTGCGGGTGGGGCGGGGTCAGTCCGGGGTTGGCGGACTGATGATCCAGAGGATCTCGGCGGGCTCTTCGTGGCGGTTGACCACGCGGTGCGGCACCGAGGAGCGGTATTCGATGCTGTCGCCGGCCTCCAGGTCGTGGGCCCGGCCGTCGAGTTCGATCCGTACCGCGCCGCTGATCACCAGGAGGATCTCCTGGGAGTCGCCATGGGTGTAGGCGTCGTCACCGGTGGAGGCCCCTGGGTCGAACTCGCCCGCGTACACCTCCAGATGACTGAGCGGGCGCTGTGAGATGAGGAATTTTCGGCTGCCCGGAGCGGTGTGCAGCATCGGCCGGTCGGCCCGCCGCACCGCTCTCGGACCGGGCCGGCCGTCCTGGTCGAAGAGGTCGGCCACGGTCAGACCGAGCGCCACGGCGATCCGCCGCAGCATGCCGATGGAGCAGTTCACCTGTCCGCGTTCCAGCTGGCTGAGGAACCCGGGGCTGGCCTGCGCCGCCTCCCCCAGGGCGCGCAGCGACATCCGCCGCATCATCCGGTACTCCCGGATGCGGTCCCCCAGTGCCGCGTCGGTGGCACCGTCGGTGGCACCACCGGAGGGGTCCGGCAACGAACGATCAGCCATGAGCGAACACCTGATACGTCTTCAGCGAACACTTTGTTCGCTGGGGTGATACGGACCGTACGCCGAGGTGATCCGCGAGACAAGACCCTCCCCATGCCGTCACCGGAACGTGATCACCCGGGTGTCGAGCTAGTGCCGCGGCAGGCAACGTTTGCCCGTGAAGGAGCGGCGTCCGGTGCGTGCTATCGGCGTGCCGGCCGGAAGCACTCGTACTGGACGTACTTGGGCTTTCGGCCGGTGCGGCGAGAGGGCGTGCCGGGCGTCGCGACGGGGCGAACGTTGTCTGTCGGGGCACTAGCCCACGACGGCGTCCCGCTCGACCGGGCAGCTCATGCAGCGCGGGCCGCCGCGGCCCCGGCCCAGTTCGCTGCCGGGGATCTCGATGACCTCGATGCCCTGCTTGCGCAGATGGGTGTTGGTGGTGACGTTGCGCTCGTAGGCGACGACGACGCCGGGTTCGACGGCGAGGACGTTGCAGCCGTCGTCCCACTGCTCACGCTCGGCCGCGTGCACGTCCTGGGTGGCGGTCAGGACCCGGATCTCACTCAGCCCCAGCGCGGCCGCGATCGCGCGGTGCATATGCTCCGCCGGATGGTCGGTGACCTTCAACTCCTTGTCCTCGGAGCCCGGTTCGATGGTGTACGAGCGGAGCATGCCGAGCCCGGCGTACTGGGTGAAGGTGTCGCCGTCGATCATGGTCATCACGGTGTCGAGGTGCATCACGGCCCTCCGCTTGGGCATGTCGAGCGCGACGATCGTCCGGGCCGATCCGGCGGCGAAAAGCTTGTGCGCGAGCATCTCGACGGCCTGGGGCGTGGTCCGCTCGCTCATGCCGATGAGCACGGCGCCGTTGCCGATCACGAGCACGTCCCCGCCCTCGATGGTGGACGGGTAGTCGGCCTGCCCCTCGGACCACAGATGGAACGTCTCGCCCCGGAACAGGGGGTGGTAGCGGTAGATCGCCTCGAAGTGGACGGTCTCGCGCTGCCGGGCGGGCCAGCGCATGGCGTTGATCGACACGCCGTCGTAGATCCAGGCGGAGGTGTCGCGGGTGAAGAGGTGGTTGGGAAGTGGGCCGAGCAGGAAGTCGTCCAGTTCCATGGCGTGGAAGCGCACGGACGTCGGCTCCTCGTGGGCGGCCAGGAACTCCCGCTTGGTCATGCCGCCGACGAGCACCTCGACCAGTTCGGTGGCGGGCAGGGTCTCGAAGGCGGCCCGCAGGTGATCAGTGGCGAGCGGCCCGTACTCCTTCTCGTCGAAGACGCGGTCCAGGACGAGCGAGCGGGCCGACGGGATCTCCATCGCCTCGGTCAGCAGATCGCCGAAGAGGTGCACGGCGACCCCGCGGTCGCGCAGCACGTCGGCGAACCCGTCGTGCTCGGCACGCGCCCGGCGCACCCACAGCACATCGTCGAAGAGGAGGGCGTCCTTGTTGCTGGGGGTGAGCCTTTTGAGCTCGAGATCGGGCCGGTGCAGGATGACGCGGCGCAGCCGCCCGGCCTCGGAGTCGACATGGAATCCCATGCCTCCATCCTGGCCAACGGCGGCCGGTTTCACCCTCCGCGCGCCTGTTTCCACGGCCTCCATTTTTCGTCATCTTGACGAAAGGAAGGAACTCCCACGGCACTCGGAAGGCGGGACCGCCGGTGCCCGGGAGCGATCCCCCGGGCCCCGGCGGAAGGCCCCCTCACAGTCGGGGGTCCACCGGCTCCGACTCCAGCGCCAGCACGCCGAACACCGCCTCGTGCACGCGCCACAGCGGTTCGCCGTCGGCCAGGCGGTCCAGGGCCTCCAGACCGAGGGCGTACTCGCGGATCGCGAGGGAGCGCTTGTGGTTGAGGAAGCGCCCACGCAGGCGGGCGAGGTTGTCCGGGCGGGTGTACTCGGGACCGTAGATGATCCGCAGGTACTCCCGGCCCCGGCACTTGATGCCGGGCTGCACCAGACGCCCCTCCTTGCCGCGCACCAGAGCGCCCAGCGGCTTGACGACCATGCCCTCGCCGCCGCGGCCCGTCATCTCCAGCCACCAGTCGACGCCCGCCCGCACCGACTCCGGGTCGGCCACGTCGACGTACAGCCGGCGGGTCGTCTGCAGCAGACCGGTGGCGTCGTGCTTCACGAGCCGGTCGATCAGCGCCAGTTGCCCGTCGTGCGGCAGTCCGGCCAGGCTGCGGCCCCGCGCGGCGAGGATCTGGAACGGTGCCAGGCGGACGCCGTCCAGGCCGTCGGTCTGCCAGCAGTAGCGGCGGTAGGCGGCCGTGAACGCGGCCGCGTCGGCGGCCCGTTCCCGCTGACGGCCCAGCAGGTCCGTCACGTCGACACCGCGCGCCGCGGCGCCCTCCAGGGCGGACAGCGCGTCCGGGAACACCGCGCCGGAGGCCGCGCCGACCGCCGCGTACTGCGAGCGCAGAAGCCCGGAGGCCTTCAGCGACCACGGCATCAGCTCGCAGTCGAGCAGCAGCCAGTCGGTGTCGAGGTCCGCCCACAGGCCGGCCTCGGTGACCGCCGTGCGCAGCCGGCCGAGTATCTCCTCGGTGACCGACGGGTCGTCGAAGAAGGGGCGGCCGGTGCGGGTGTAGAGGGAACCGGTCGGGCCGTCCACTCCGAACCGCCGGCGCGCCGCCTCCGCGTCCCGGCAGACCAGGGCCACCGCCCGCGAGCCCATGTGCTTCTCCTCGCACACGACCCGGTCCACCCCGTCCTCCCGGTACTGGGCGAACGCCTCCTCCGGGTGCTCCAAGTAGCCGTCGACCCGCGAAGTCGCCGTCGGCGCCATGGTGGGCGGCAGGTACGGAAGCAGCCGCGGGTCGACGGCGAAGCGGCTCATGACCTCCAGGGCCGCCGCCGCGTTCTCCTCGCGCACCGCGACCCGGCCGGTGTGCCGGGTCTCGACGGCCCGGCGGCCGCGCACGTCACCGAGGTCCAGCGGACGGCCGTCGTGCCCGCCGGGTGCCTCGGTGCGCAGCGGCCTGGCCGGCTCGTACCAGACCCGCTCGGCCGGTACGTCGACCAGCTCCCGCTCCGGCCAGCGCAGCGCGGTCAGCTTGCCGCCGAACACCGCGCCGGTGTCCAGGCAGATGGTGTTGTTCAGCCAGGTGGCCTCCGGGACCGGGGTGTGGCCGTAGACCACGGCCGCCCGGCCGCGGTAGTCCTCCGCCCACGGGTAGCGCACCGGCAGGCCGAACTCGTCCGTCTCCCCGGTGGTGTCGCCGTAGAGCGCGTGCGAGCGCACCCGGCCCGAGGTGCGGCCGTGGTACTTCTCCGGCAGACCCGCGTGGCTGACCACCAGCCGCCCGCCGTCGAGGACGTAGTGGCTGACCAGGCCGTCGATGAACTCCCGTACTCGTGCCCTGAACTCCTCGCTCTCCCCCTCCATCTGCGCGATGGTCTCGGCGAGTCCGTGGGTGGCCTGGACCTTGCGGCCCTTGAGGTGGCGCCCGTACTTGTTCTCGTGGTTGCCCGGCACGCACAGCGCGTTGCCCGCCTCGGCCATGGACATCACCCGGCGCAGCACACCCGGGCTGTCCGGACCGCGGTCGACCAGGTCGCCGACGAAGACCGCGGTACGGCCCTCCGGGTGCGCCCCGTCGGTGTAGCCCAACTTGACCAGCAGCGACTCCAGTTCGGCGGAGCAGCCGTGGATGTCGCCGATGATGTCGAAGGGGCCGGTGAGGTGGGTGAGGTCGTTGAAGCGCTTCTCGGTGACGACCGACGCGTTCTCGACCTCGTCGGCTCCGCGCAGCACGTGCACCTTGCGGAAGCCCTCCCGCTCCAGGTGCCGCAGCGAGCGCCTCAGTTCGCGGGTGTGCCGCCTGATCACCCGGCGCGGCATGTCGGACCGGTCGGTGCGGGCCGCGTTACGCTCGGCGCACACCTCCTCCGGCACGTCGAGCACGATGGCGATGGGCAGCACGTCGTGGCTCTTCGCCAGGTCGATCAACTGGCGCCGCGCGTCCTGCTGCACGCTGGTGGCGTCGACGACGGTACGGCGGCCGGCCGCCAGCCGCTTGCCGGCGATGTAGTGCAGCACGTCGAAGGCGTCGCGGGTGGCGCCCTGGTCGTTCTCGTCGTCGGAGACCAGGCCGCGGCAGAAGTCCGAGGAGAGGACCTCGGTGGGCTTGAAGTGGCGCCGGGCGAAGGTGGACTTGCCCGAGCCGGAGGCGCCGACGAGCACGACGAGGGAGAGGTCGGTCACGGGCAGGACGCGTCCTCGTGGTGTGGGGGTGGGGGTCTGTGTCTCGGTCATGCCGCCTTCGCCTCCTTCTCGTTGTCTGTGCTGTCCTTGGTGGTCCCGAGGGTGAACACGGCCATCTGGGTGGGCGGTCCGACCTCGGGGTCGTCGGGGCCGATGGGACGGAACTCGATGTCGTAGCCGTGGCGTTCGGCCACGGTGTGCGCCCACTGGCCGAACTCCTCACGGGTCCACTCGAAGCGGTGGTCGCCGTGCCGGGCGTGCCCGGCGGGGAGGGTCTCCCAGCGGACGTTGTACTCGACGTTAGGGGTGGTCACGAGGACGGTGCGGGGGCGTGCAGCGCCGAACACCGCGTACTCCAGGGCGGGCAGCCGGGGCAGGTCGAGGTGCTCGATCACCTCGCTGAGCACGGCGGCGTCGTAGCCCTTGAGCCGCTTGTCGGTGTAGACGAGCGAGCCCTGCCGGAGCGTGACGCGGGCGGCCTGCCGCTCCCCCATCCGGTCCAGCTTCAGCCGCCGGGCGGCGATGGTGAGGGCCCGTACCGACACGTCGACACCGACGATCTCGGTGAACCGCGCGTCCCGCAACAGCGCCTGCACCAACTGGCCCTGCCCGCAACCGAGGTCGAGGACCCGGGCGGCACCGCTCTCGTGCAGCGCCGCGACGATCGCGTCCCGCCGCCGCACGGCCAGCGGCGTCGGCTTCTCCTCGGTCTCGGTCTCCGCCGCCACGGCGTTGTCGAGCTCATCGACCCCGCTGTCGTCGGCCTCGGCCAGCCGCACCAGCTCCAGCCGCTCCATCGCCTCCCGGGTCAGGGACCAGCGGCGCGAGAGGTAGCGACTGGTGATCAGCTTCTGCTCCGGGTGGTCGGGCAGCCAGCCCTCGCCCGCCCGGAGCAGCTTGTCGACCTCGTCGGGGGCGACCCAGTAGTGCTTGGCGTCGTCGAGGACGGGGAGCAGGACGTAGAGGTGGCGCAGGGCCTGGGCAAGGGTCACCGCCTCCGACTCCAGCACGAGCCGCACGTAGCGCGAGTCGCCCCACTCGGGGAACTCCGCGTCCAGCGCGACCGGTTCGGCGGTGACCGTCCAGCCGAGCGGTTCGAACAGGCGCTGTACGAGGGCGGGGCCGCCGCGGGCCGGAAGCGCCGGTACCTCGATGCGCAACGGGCGGGGCTGGGCCGGGAGTTCGGGCCGCGCGTGGCACACCCCGCGCAGGGCGCTGGAGAACACGGCGCTCAGCGCCACGGCGAGCAGTGAAGAGGCCGCGTAGGGGCGGTCGTTGACGTACTGCGAGAGCGCCGCGTCGGGGGCGCCGCCGCGTCCCTTGCCCTTGCCCCGCCGGACCAGGGCCACCGTGTCGACCTCCAGCAGCAGCGCCGCCGTGCAGCGCTGATCGTCCGCCTCGGGGTAGAGGACGTGCGCGGTGCCGTAGGAGGTGGAGAACGCCTGGGACTTGCCCGGGTGCTTGTGCAGCAGGAATCCCAGGTCGGTCGCGGGGTGTTCGGGTGTGCCGGTGGTGGTGACGGTCAGGAACATGCGGAGGGCCTCTCCGGCTGGATGGACGGCTGCGGTGCCGTGTACGCCAAAGCCCCCGAGGACGGTGATCCCGGGGGCTCGGCAGGACGACCCACTCACCTTCGCACAGGGGCCCGGACCTGTGCCTTCCAATATTCACCGCCCACTTCCCCACGACCGGCGCATCGTTGTCGGGAACAGGAGAAGAGGCGAGACAGCCGGCGTCGGCTCGGCCGGGCCGAGCCCGTGCCGTGGGGGTGCCGGTGCCAGACCGTCCGGGAGGCGATCAGTGGTGGAGTGGATGCCCCGCGAGGAATGGGTGAGGACGCAGCCGCAGGCGCTCCTCGCCGCGTGTGTGGTGGTGCTGGACGGCGACGGCCGCGTCCTGCTCCTGCGCTACGGCTCCGGTCAGCCGGGGGCGGGCAGTTGGTGGCTGCCCGGCGGGATGCTGGACCACGGCGAGGACCCCTGGGCGGCGGCCCTGCGGGAGATGCGCGAGGAGACGGGCATCGAACTCGGGCCCGTGCCCCGGCTGATCGGCGTGGACCACCGTGTGGACGTGCTGGGCACCGGCCCGGTCCTGGACTGCTTCTTCTACGGCGGCACGCTCCCCGACGGCTCGCACACATCCGTTCGGCTCAGCGCCGAGCACGACCGGCACGGCTGGTTCGCCCCTGCCGATCTGCCCGGCGCAGGGCTCGCCGCCGGTGCGCGGACCCTCACCGCGCTGCACGAGGCGGCGCTGAGCGCCTCGGTGGTGTGCCTGCGGGAGGGCGAGCCGTGGGCGTGACGCCCGGCCCGCCCGCGCCTGCGGCCCGCCCGACCTCTAGGAGAGCTGCGACTGCACCTGGCTGGAGATCAGTTCCAGGTGGTCCAGGTCGGACAGGTCGAGGATCTGGAGGTAGATCCGGCCGGCGCCGGCCCCGGCGTAACGGCCGATCTTGTCGACGACCTCGGCCGGGGATCCGGCCAGGCCGTTGGCCTTCAGTTCGCCGACCTCACGGCCGATCGCGGCGGCACGGCGGGCGACCTCCTGGTCGTCCCGGCCGACGCAGACGACGAGGGCGTTGGAGTACGTCAGGTCGTCGGGGCGCCGGCCGGCCGCCTCCGCGGCGGCCCGGACCCGGCCGATCTGCCGCGCGCTGTCCTCGACGGAGGCGAACGGGACGTTGAACTCGTCGGCGTACTGGGCGGCGAGGCGCGGCGTGCGGATCGCGCCGAGCCCGCCGACGAGCACCGGGATCTTCGCCTGTGCGGGCTTCGGCAGCGCGGGCGACCCGGTGAGCTCGTAGTACGTCCCGCGGAAGTCGAAGGTCTTGCCGGCCTCCGTGGCCCACATCCCCGTGACGATGGCCAGCTGCTCCTCCAGGCGGCCGAACTTCTCCTTCGGGAAAGGGATGCCGTACGCCTTGTGCTCCTCCGCGAACCAGCCCGCTCCCAGGCCCAGTTCGACCCGGCCGCCGGACATCCGGTCCACCTGGGCGACCTGGACGGCGAGCACGCCGGGCAGCCGGAAGGTGGCGGCCGTCATCAGCGTGCCGAGCCGGATGCGCTTGGTCTCGCGGGCGAGTCCGGCCAGCGTGATCCAGGCGTCGGTGGGTCCGGGCAGGCCGTCCACGTCGCCCATGTGGAGGAAATGGTCGGAGCGGAAGAAGGCGTCGAACCCCAGGTCCTCGGTGGCCTTCGCCACGGTGAGCAAGGTGTCGTAGGTCGCCCCCTGCTGGGGCTCGGTGAAGATGCGAAGATCCATGCCCACCATCCTGCACGCCGGCGGGCCCACCGGCGCACGGACCTCACCGGGGCCCGCCGCCCTCCGCCCCCGGTCGGGTCAAATCGCCTCCCGCTCCGGCGGCGCCTCCTCCCGCGCGGCCAGTTTCCGCACCATCTCGCAGACCCGGTCCCGGGCCTCGTCCGCCGCGTCGATCGCCTCCATGCACTGCCAGTACGTGGCCTCGTCGGCGGCCGAACTCGCGACACCGACGAGCGCGATGCCGGCGTCGCCGAGCAGGGCGTCCAGGCACAGCAACGCCTGCCGGGCGTCGTCCAGTTCGGTGAGCCGGGCCGCCCGTAAGTCCTCCGGATCGAGGTCCGGCGTGTCGAGGACCCCGCAGCCCCGGCCCGCCAGTTCGGTCAACCCCAGCGCTTCACCCCGTAGTTCGGGTGGTCCGGAGACGGCGAGGCGGCTGCCGATCGCCTGCGCCAGGGCCTGTGCCTGCCACACCTCGGTCAGGATGGCTGGGGCCTCGCCGCTCCCCGCCAGGGCACGCCTGCTCGCCAGGATGAGCCGCACCGCGTCCATGCGCTGCCCCTGTCTGTCCCGACGTGCTGATCGCACGTCCGCCCGAACTCCCTTGTTCACTACCCAGAGTGAAGGCGCTTGGGGTGAAACGCCAGAGGAAGACGGAAATCTGCGGACAACAAATCGGTTTCGGTCGGATGAACGATTTCGGAGAGTGATAACGGAGGAGGGGCTTCCCCCTTCACTCCCCCGCTTCGCCCGGCTCCGCCGATTCCCGCGATCCCCCAGGTTCCCCTGAATCCCCCGGCACCGGAAACCGCCGCTCGTTCCGGTCGATCTTCGCCGCCAGCGCCGCCAGCGGATCGACGCCGAGCACCTCGCACAGTTGCAGCAGATACGCGAGGACGTCCGCGACCTCGTCGCGCACACGGTGCGCGGTCTCGGGGTCCGCCATGACGCCGGCCGACTCCTCCGGGGTCAGCCACTGGAAGATCTCGACCAGTTCGGAGGCCTCCACGCTGAGCGCGGCGACCAGGTTCTTCGGCGTGTGGTACGGCTGCCAGTCGCGCGCCGCGGCGAACTCCGTCAACCGCCGTTGCAACCTGGCCAGATCCGGATGCTCGGATTCCTCAGTCACGCCACCAGGTCTACCACCCGCGGCGCCGCCACCGGCGCGGCCCCCGGCTCACGGCACGGGCACGGCCCCCGGGGTCACCCGCCCGGAACCGCCGCGCCCGGCATGAGTCCGCTCACCTCGGTGCCGGGTGGCGTGAGCAGGAACACGTTGCGGTCGACGCGGTGCATCCCGCTGCCCAGTCCGAAGACGACGCCGGTACTGAAGTCCAGGACCCGCTTGGCCACCTCGCCCTCGGCGCCCGTCAGGTCGAGGAGGACCGGGATGCCCGCCATCAGGATCTCGGCGACGTCACGGGCGTCCGCGAACACATTGACCCGCAGGACGACGAAGCGGCGGCGCGCCTCCGTCGTCGCCTCCGGAGGCACACGGTGGTTCACCGCCGACGGCCAGGCGTCGCGGCCGCGCAGCGGAACGACCTGGGCAAGCCCCTCCCACTGCTCATCGGTGACGTCGTAACTGTTCACCGGCTCCCCCTGCCCTGACTCGCTTCCCTCACCTGCACCAGCCAATTCTTACGCGACGTCACCCTTTCGGCCCAACAGCGACACGGTGGGCGACTGGAGGTCGCGAGACTGTCCGAAAGGGACATCATCTCAACACATATGGATCGGCCATGACGCGCGGGTTGACCGGTTCCTGCCCGAAAGAGGCTTCTTACCGCGCTCACACCGGACTCTTCACCTCCCGCCGCACTCCGCTCACCGGATCCGATTAGGTTCGCGTGTCGTGCACTTGGCAGAACAGCAGCTGGTGGCACCCGGTCGGCGGACACTGTCGGCGGTGTCCGCCCCGGAACCGCCGGCCCAGTGGCATCGCGTCCTGACGCTACTGGCCGTCGTCAGTCTCTTCATCGGTACCCGGGCGGTGTGGACGCAGGCCGCGTCCCGGCTGCTCCCCGTCGCCGGCGTCATCTGCCTGTGCTACGCCTCGATCCTGGTCTGCGCGGTGCTGACCCTGGTGGTCCGCCGCACGAGGTCCCTGGCCCGCGTGGACCTGTGCGTGCTGCTGACCGCCGTGACGCTCACCCTGTGCACGTGGGTCATGAACCACGCGGGCCGCGACGAAGCCGTCCTCACCGCGCAGGCGGCGAGGGAACTGGTCGCGGGACACGCGGTGTACGGGCAGCCGTGGCCCTGGCTCTTCCACGGCGCCGTGTCGCTCACGCCCACCGTTGACGGCGGCTACGACTACACCTACGGCTACCCCCCGCTGGCGGTGCTGCTGACCGCGCCCCTGCTGTGGCTCGGGCACGGCGGCGCCCCCGCGACGGCGGTGAGCACGGGCGCGCTGATCGTCGGCACGGTCGTCCTGTGGCGGATGCTGCCGCCGCGGTGGCGCTCGGCGGCCACCATGGTGTGCCTGGGCTTCGGCCTCCTGCCGTCCTACGGGCGCCTCGGCTATCCGGCGGTCCTCGCCCTGGCGCTGCTGATCCCGGTGGTGGTGCGCTGGCCGCGGATCGGGCAGGGCGGACGGCTCGGCGCGGCCGGACTGGCCAGGGCCGCGTGCCTGGGTGCGGCGTGCGCGGCACAGCAACTCCCATGGTTCGTGACGCCGTTCCTGCTGGCCGGGATCTACGCGGTGCGCCGCGGCGAACTGGGCCACCGGCAGGCCCTGTCGGTGGTGCTCCGGCTGCTCGGGACCGCCGTCACCGCGTGGCTGCTGATCAACACGTACTTCATCGCGAGCGAACCGGGCGAGTGGCTGCGCGGCATCGCGCTGCCGCTGACCCAGGGCGCGGTGCTGCACGGACAGGGCCTGGTGGACGTGTCGCTGTACTTCACCGACGGCAGCGACCGCCTGGACTGGTACTCGCACGCCAGTGTGCTTCTCGCCGCGGCCCTGCTGGCCGTGTTCGTGCTCTTCGTGCAGCGGCTGGGCCCGGCGGCGACCGTCCTGCCCTGGTGCGCCTTCTTCCTGGCGACGCGCTCCCAGGACGGCTACTACCTGATGATGACCCCGCTGTGGCTCGCGGCCGCCGTCACCGCGCCGGCCTCCGAGTTCGCGCGGGCCTGGCAGCCCCGGCCGCGCCCGCTGTCGGGGCCGCACCGGCGCCCGGCCCGGATCGCGGCGGTCGGGCTCCTGGTCCTCCCCGCGCTGGTCAGCGCGACCGTGGCGGTGACGGGCAGGCCGCCGCTTGCCATGCGGGTCACGGCGGTGCGGCGATCCTCCGCCACGCATGTCTCCCGGCTGGCCCTCCAGCTCGCCAACACCGGCGACGCCCCCCTCACGCCCCACTTCATCCTCACCACGGGCAAGGGCATGGGCAGGTTCTGGTCGCTGGCGAAAGGCCCGGCCACGATCCCCGGGCACTCCACCGCCCGCGTCGAACTGCGGGCGCCCCGCGGGGGGTACCCCGTGCCCGGGCCCCATGTCCGCATCCGTCTGCGCGCGTTCACGGCCACCCCGCAGACGCTGTCGAGCCAGGATGTCTCGCTGACGGCGCCGAAGAAGGGGTGAGCGCGCGGAGGCCCGCTTCCGGTGGCCCCCGCGCGCGCTCGCGCCGGCCGCGAACCGCCGGTGGCGCGGCGATCAGCAGCAGGATGTCCAGCATGTTCACCGCGTCGAGCCTCGCCTCATCATGTTTCGATCACCCCAGGTCGGCC